>NZ_JBFNXX010000059.1:0-6173 GCF_040811725.1 Sulfitobacter sediminis | reverse complement strand
CTTGTGCCGCTTGTTTGCCATTCTCTGTCCTCCGTTCCCTATACATAACGGTGGACCTAGTCAGATGAGGCATTCCACCTGCATCTACGCAGAAGCAATGATGAACAGGACACCTTGGCAGCTCTGGGACTTTCACAAAGGTGTGCCGAACCCTGATGCGTCGACGCCCGAGGCAATGGCAGTCCTTGAGCGGGCCTTTGATCAAGCGCCAGGTGCCTGGGATCATCCAGGCCTTTTGCACATGTACATACACTTGATGGAGATGTCGCCCCATCCGGAACGAGCTCTGCGCCATGGGGACCGTTTGAAAGACCTGGTGCCTGATGCGGGCCACCTCGTCCACATGGGGACGCACATCGACGTTCTGTGTGGAGAGTATCAAAACGTCCTCTATCGCAACCTCGCGGCAGCAACGGTCGACGACAAATTCAAGGCCTACGCCGGACCAGCCAACTTTTATGCCCTCTACCGCATCCACAATCTCCACTTTGCCTTCTACGGTGCAATGTTCCTCGGGCAAAAGGCTGCGGCCGTAGATGCGGTAGTGCGTCTACGCGATGAGGTCCCTGATGAAGTGGTCCGCTCCTATCCTGACATCTTCGAAACTTTCGTAGCTGCCGCGCCTCATGTCTACATCCGTTTCGGCATGTGGTCGGAGATCCTCGAATTGGAGCAGCCCGAGGACAAGGAACTTTACGTCACAACAAATGCGCTGATTTACTATGCCAAGGCTGTCGCCTTGGCCAATCTCGGCCGCCATGATGAGGCAAATTCGGCAATGACTGATTTCACTGCGGCCTATGCCAAAGTGCCGGACAGCCGGATGCTCTTTAACAACAAGGCACGTGATGTGCTTGCGGTGGCTGAGGAGATGATGAAGGGAGAGATATCCTTCAAGGCAGGCCGCCGCGAGGAGGGGCTAGATCATCTTCGCAGGGCCGTCGAACTAGACGACAACCTCGAATACGAAGAGCCTTGGTCGTGGCCGCAACCGACACGTCATGCTTTGGGAGCTCTGTTGATGGAGACCGGTGAGTATGGCGAAGCTGAAGCGGTCTATCGAGCTGATCTTGGTCTAGACGGGAAACTACCGCGTCCCAGCCAACACCCCCGCAACGTATGGGCGCTTCACGGCCTGCATGAATGCCTGATGAGACGCGGCGAAAAGGTCGAGATACCCCATGTCAAACTCTTGCTTGATCAGACAATCGCCCGTGCCGATATCCCCATCCGAGCGAGTTGTTTGTGCCGTGCTGCAGCGGCCTAGCAACACACTTCGAGCAAGGTCAAGCTGATCGATCAGTGAGAGTCCGAAGCAAGAATGGATTTCGCTGTATTTCGCTTGCGTCAATCGCACGACTTAGGAAACTTGGCTGACAGTTCTCGAGGTCCGGGCTAGCCTCTGGTGAGCAGGGAGGTAGCAATGGAAAAAAGGCTTGCTGCGGTTCTGGCGGCGGATGTTGTCGGATACTCAGCATTGATGGACCATAATCGGGACCAGACACTCAAAGCTCTCAAGACTTTCCGAGAAGAGACCTTGATGCCCGCGCTCGCGAAACATGGTGGGCGACTGATCAAGAGCATGGGGGACGGCTGGATCGTCGAGTTCCGGTCAGCCACAAATGCCGCCGAATGCGCGATTTCCATCCAGTCGAACGAAAAGCGGGCAGACATCCAGCTCCGCATCGGCGTTCACACAGGCGAAGTCATTACCGATGGCGATGACATCTTCGGCGATGGAATCAACATTGCTGCGCGTCTCGAGGCATTGGCCGAGCCTGGGCAGATATTGCTATCGGATACGGCACATAACAGCCTGGACAGAACCTCCGCTGCCTTGTTCTTCGGCGGTGGAGACACCCAGCTGAAAAATATTTCACGTCGCGTAGGTGTCTGGCGTTGGCCTGATGGTTCGGCGCTGAAACAAGCGGCGTCGACCGTGGACAAGCCCGGCATTGCTGTACTGCCGTTCGACAACATGTCCGGTGATCCGGAGCAGGAGTATTTCTGCGACGGCGTCAGCGAGGACATTATCATCGAACTCTCGCGGTTCCAGGACCTGTTTGTTATCGCCCGCAACTCTTCGTTCTCCTTCAAGGGGCGATCAGTGACGCACCGGGACGTTGCCCGAGAACTCGGCGTAAGATACATGCTTGAAGGCAGTGTGCGCCGAGCGTCGAAACGTATTCGCATCACCGCGCAGTTGATAGAATGCGGGACTGGTACCCACATCTGGGCGGAGCGCTATGACCGCAATCTTGAAGACATCTTCCAACTTCAGGACGAGATCACGCGCAGCGTCGTCGGCGCGATTGCACCGCAAATTTCTCAGGCCGAACTTGCACGCGCAAGCCGAGTGCAGGATATCGACTTCAATTCCTATGACTTGGCCCTCAAGGCCCAAGCGCTCTTTCAGGAAGGGGCATATTCAGACGAAAGTGGCTATGAAAATGTCTTGGCATTGGCGCAACAGGCGATCGACCTCGACCCGCGCAACTCGCACGCAATTTGGATCAAAGCCTATGCCTACGCTAACCGCTATCTCTATCAACTCGACGACAATCCAGACGAAATGCTTGACCTTGCCGAAGCGGCGGCGGAGCGCCTTTTCCAGAGTGACAGGTCCGACCCGAGGGCTTTGACGGTCCGTGGCATAATCCGCCATTTCCGGCGCGCATACGACGAGGCTACCTCTGATTTTCGACGCGCCTTCGAACTCAATCCGAATTTCGCCCTGAACATCCTTTTGATGGCTTGGCATGAATCGCTCGTCGGGCGGCTCGACGAAGCAAAGGAACATGCACAGCTTGCGTTGCGCCTGTCGCCGCGAGATGCGGATGTATGGGTAGGCAACGCCTATCTTGCACTCGCTCAGGCATATTTTGCCGAGAGCAACTTCGTTGACGCCCGACACTGGGGCGAACGTGCCATTCAGATGACGCCGCGCGCCCCTATTCGGAGGGCCCTAATGATCGCTGCTTCAGCCCATCTCGGCCGACCGAATGAAGCGCGTCCACATGCCGAAGCTTTAGCTACTTTCGCGCCGACTTTTCTGGAGAGCATCTCTTCGGGGCGTCTTGCCTTGTATCGCCTGCCTGAGCACAACTCTCTTCTCGTCGAAGGCATAGCGAAATCCATGGTCTGATCCCCAACTAGAATTCGCACCAATATCCCAGCAGCCGACTGAGTCTAGCGATCAGCTACTGTCTGCTTTGTCCGCATCTGAGACGTCGGAGGCATCAGTGCCGAACGGCAGCTGCCTGCAGGAGCGGTCGTTTAGGTACCAAAGCGGACCTCGCCGCTCGGTTCGGTCGTCTCGAATGGTTTCTAAGTGCGGCTTTGCGGACATCTGACTGAAACGCTCAGATGTCTCAGAAGAGCCCGGAGCAGGCTTTACCAGCCTCTCAAGCCAGCGTCTTCCCAAACCGACGACGTTCGGACATCATTCCCCGCCAGGCAGGGTAACCTCGCCCTCCCAGTCGGAAATTCGGTGCGGCAGCGCCAGGAATTTTGAGGCGACACGTGTCTTGGTCGTTCCAGATCCAGTCATCCCTGAATATTTCCCGGTAGAGGCAACGATCCGCCATTCGTTGAAGCCGAAGCGAACAACCTCCCATCTCATGGTGAACGTATCCTCGTCTTCCCCATACACGCAGACGCCGCCGCCGCTGATACCGCTGGGTCCACCAAAGCCTGAGCCTACACACCGGACAAAGCCGCGGTCGATTGGGCCCTCGTTCACGGAATAGGTCCCATAGTTGTCCTCTGACCAGAAAACGTCCTGTCCAGCGGGAATCTGCTCTTGGTTGACGACATAGTAATTCGTTACTGACACTTTCTCTGCCGCGGTCAGGCACTGAGGTGCCAAGAGAACTGAGCAGATGAGTATGGAACGCAGCATATTCTTGTCCTCGACAGTGGGGCAAAGCCAACATGACAGAGCCTATGCCATTCGTGACAGGAACGGAACTCATAGTCGGACCTGCAACGTCCACTTGGTCCCGCGTTGCAGTTATTGCCTGGTTTGCGATGAACGTCCGGTCCATTTGAAAGCGGTCGTTGGCAACCGTTGAACCGCGGCTTCCAGCACGAACGGCAGCTTCCGCCGTACAGCAGACACTCGCAAAATTATGCTCCACGTCAGCTACGCGGACGAAGCGGACTTTCGTGTGTCTCCAAAAAACTTCTCCATTTTCCGCGAGGGGTCAGTCAGGAAGGCCAAGGTCTCTCAGATGCACAACGACACCATCAACGATGGATGGATCGCTGAATGCCTGATTACGCACCCATCCTCCAATTGACAGTGACTGACCGTCGGCTTGGGCTCTACGAAGGCACGCTATGGCGTCTTCGCGCCGTCCAGCCTCGCAATAGGCCGCCAATAGCAAGATCGGGCTGAAGTCGGGTCTCGATGAACAGAGTTCGCCCAGTTCCTTAATAGCGGCGTCGAAATCCCTGATGAGAAAGTGATTGCGCCCAAGATTCATGCGATACCAGTCAGGATAAATCGGGCACAGCTGCATGGCTTTGCGGATGGTGTCGAGCGCATCGATCGGACGTCCGCACAGAGCCAGGACCATCGAGGCAATCGCCAGTACGAAAGACTGACCAGAGGCCCTCTCCAGCGCCTCATCGATGTAGTCGCTGGCGGCGGCAAAGTCGCCCCCCTGCATCGCGCTCATGGCCATCAGCGCAAACGGTTCCGCAAACGAAGGGTCGATCTCCCTTGCCTGTTCTGCGGCGCGGAACGCTTCAGCCAGCGATGTCATGGGATCCGACGTCCAGTTGTGTCTCGCATCTGACCAATGCGCCCAACCGAGCTTGCACCAGGCAACTGCGTAGGACGGATCAATTTCCAGTGCCTCTTGAAGAAGCCAGCGTCCCTTGTCTGTATCTTCTTTGACATGGTTATCGATGAGTTCCGCTCCGCGAATACACCGCTCCCAAGCTTCGAGATCCCTGGTCCCGCTTGCCCAGAGCCGCGCCTGTTCGCCGTCAGTCAAGTGTACCTGCAAAGAAGACACGATCTCTCGCGTGATCTCGTCTTGGATATCAAAAATGTCCTCGATCTGCCGACTGTACCGCTCTGAAAAAATCGTCTGCCCCGATTTTGCATCAGCAAGTTGGGCGATTACGCGCAACCGTTCCCCCTGCTTGCGGACACTGCCCTTGAGCACGTATCTCACGTTCTGTTCCCTGCCGATGTCTCGGACGTCCGGAACTTTGTTCCGATAAACTCGGGTCGACGCCGGATCCATGACGGCAATCCGTTCAATCTTCGACAGCGCAGTCACGATCTCCTCGGCGATGCCTTCACAGAGGATGTCCTGCTCGGCGCTGGATGCCAGGTTCTCGAACGAAAGCACCGCGATCGATGGCTTTTCCACTTTGGGGACGGTATCTTGCGCGTCTTCAGAGGGGGGTGTGTCCGGCCAGTGCCAAACGCGCATCGGTGTGTCGATGTTCTTCACCTGAACATCGCCTGTTTCGGTAAAGCAGGCCAGGGCATGAAGGCGGATCTGCTGATGAACCACGTCCGAAACGCAGATCCCTCCGATACCGGCGATGGCCTCCAGACGCGCTGCGATGTTGACGCCGTGGCCGTAGAGATCGCCGTTGTCAACAATGACATCGCCCATACTTATTCCGATTCTTAGCCGGATCGGATCTTGAGCCTCCACGATAATATTTTGCACCGATAGCGCTGATTTGACGGCGCTGACTGCGCTCGGAAACTCGACCAGCATACCATCGCCGATAAGCTTGAAGATCCGACCACCGTTCTCTGCGATCGTCGGCTCAACGACGGTTCTGCGCTGAGCTTTAACGGCGTGCAATGTGCCGATCTCATCGTCGGCCATCATCGCTGAATAGCCGACGACATCGATCGCCATGATAGCCGCGAATTTGCGCTCCATTGGCACCCTCCCTGTCGACAGAGCCAGTGTGACTCAAAGATGACCATGGATCCATGCACTGATTGGTGGGGCTTCGATCGACGCCATCGACTGTTCTTCAGATGCCTAAGAGTAAAGGTGAGGATGTCGGCCTTGGGTTAAGTGCGGTCATCTGACAGATCTGTGTGAACGGCCGGTGTGCGGAGATGTTGTTGAAAAACTCTGCTTGAGCGAAGCGTGATCGGCTGATTCACTTGCCCTGAGGCAAGGGAGATC
>NZ_JBFNXX010000058.1:0-6295 GCF_040811725.1 Sulfitobacter sediminis | reverse complement strand
CAGTTCCGTTTTGGGGCTTGCCCAGTGGAACGCAACAAGGCGCTGAAAACGGTCTTCGCGATGATGTCATGCGCCGCCTCAACGGCGCCGGTCGTCACGCCAGCATCGATCGCGGAGCGCAGTTCGGTCAGAACCGCCGGGAGGTATTCGGCAGAGGCGCGCGCGTCTCGCTCCAAAGGGTTGGCGACAAGGGGTCGCATGCGTTCTTCGAGATGTATCGTGACGAGTTGGGCGAGTTCGTGGTCGGCAGCAATTGATGAGCAAATGTCCTCTGGCGTCCTGTCACCTTTCTCCACGACAGCCAGGAATCCATCGATCCTGGCACGCAGTCGTACGCCCGACTTCGAAGAAGGTTTCTTGGCTTTGGGCGAAGCCTCCGCGTCGATAGCTGCACGCCGCTCGACCAGACTCGCCTCAACGGCATCAGCAAACCCCACAGAAAAATTGCCGATAGCCGCACGTACTTTTTCGGCAGGCATGCGGGGCGCCAACAGGCTCTCCAATTCCTTGAAAGCGGTCTCCGGCAATTGGGGTCGCGCCGTCACCCAGCCTGAGCCCGTGGCCGAGAACGGGACCAGGTTTCTCTCAGGTAGCTGGGGAGTATGCCTGTCGATCTCGTCCTGCTCATCTGTCATGCCGCAGGATGGTAATGTCAGATGGTTGTCCCTGCTACCGGGAATGTTCTCCCTGTTAGGCTCAAACAATTTCCCTGTTATTGAGTTTAGGGAAATCGACCATAAAACTCTGTATTTACTGGTTGAAATCGTCTCTGCATCAGTCCTGTCCCGCCAAGGGCGAAGAATTTCCCTGTTCTTTCCCTGTAAAACAGGGAAATCCGACCCGAGACCAGTTCGCTCGAGACTGCAAGCACAGCCACCTTTATCTATTATGTATCTGTTTTTATTTTATTAAGTTACTTACTGAGATTTTTATTCCCACCATTATTCCCACCATCGCCGTTGTTTCCGAGATTTGGCTTCTATCGATCGATAAATCGACTCTCGCCGACTTAAGGCGGCCGTAGGGCAGGTCTAACACTAGGCCATGAAGGGACTAGACAGCCTGGATAATCAAATTCTTACATGGTCGAAATTAGGAGTTTGTGAAACTGGACGTCCGCTATCCGGTCCAAACCAGTCACCTGACCAAAAGACTCAGATCACTGCATCGAGCCCGAAGGAGAGCTCCAACTAAGACCTCCAACTAATCATAGGCTGCTGCAATGCAGAGAGTGGCAATATTGAGGCCCTCGCAGACGAGACGACTTTCTCTTTGTTGGCAATTGAGAGAAAAAGGTGCCCCTTGCGCCGAACGGAAACTGTTGAGGTGAGGCACATCCATAGCGCTGAGCTACTGAATATCCCGTTGAGATAAAATGCAAATAGAGAAGATTGACCGTTTGCACTGCGAACGTCAAAGTTCTCGTGTATCTGGGGGGATATGATCTCATGCTTTTTATCGGACGTTTAGCCACAGTCTTGCTCGCCTTGATTTGCGCAACAACCGCCGCCGCTTTGGAAACCGCAGAGGTGCGGGACATCTTTTACGAAGGCACGATCGTGCTCGATCGCGACGGAACGCTGACGCTTGAGGAGGCACTCGCGGAAGCTGAAGCGCTGGAAGGTCAGCCTCGACAGCGGGTTGCCGCTGGCGGAAATGCCTATTGGCTCGTCGAGAAGCTCACCAACCCCGGCGATGTGCCCAGCTGGTGGGTAGAGGTTTTCGCTGCGCGCTCTGACTACATCGATCTATACGTTTTGAAAGATGGCATCGTCGAGCAGCACGTGGAGGCTGGCCTTTTGAGGCAGGTTTCCGACCCGAGGGTAGTCAAGAGTATGGGGAGCCATGTGCTGACTTTTACACTGCCGCCGGGTGAAGACCGAACACTTGCTCTTCGTGTGCAATCACGCAGTCTGATCAATTATTCGATCAAGGCTGGTCCGGACTATGCGCTGAATACGCCTCGCGTCAACCGGCATTTTATTGTCTATTCCCTGATGGGTGGGATGATCTTTCTGGTTCTCTACAACCTGTTTCTGGGCATCGCCCTGCGGGAATTCGATTACTTTCTCTACTCGGCGCACGGGCTGAGCTATTTTCTGTTTTTCTTTAACAGCTACGGCTTTGCCGCGACGCTGCTGGGCTGGACCGCACACCCGTGGATTACTGTCTTCGCCGGGTTTGCAATCGAGATTTTCGGGATCGCTTTTGTCTGGCGGTTCCTGCGGGTCCGGGACTGGAGTCCTGTTCTGTCCTGGCTCATGCTGGCCTGCCTTGCCTTCCTGGTCGCCTTGGTGATCGCCACCCCGTTTGCGGGCTATCTGGTCATGGCCGAGCTGTGGATGATCACCTACGCGCTGGTGCCCTTCCTCGTGCTGGCAGCGTCATTGATCGGCATTTTCCGCGGTGTCCGCCAATCGCTGTTCATTCTCATTGGATGGACGCCGATGGTCGCGATGACGCTCATCGCCATGATCGCCATGATGGGGTATCTGGAACGACCGCCCTCGGGCGCCGCGATCAACTCGTCCGTTCTTCTCGAAATGCTCATCCTGTCGCTTGCTCTTGCCGACCGGGTGCGCCAACTCCGAGGCGAGCGGGAGCGCGCGATCCAGGAAGGGCGTGAGAAATCCACATTCCTCGCAATGCTCAGTCATGAGGTTCGAACACCGCTGAACGGGATCATGGGCACCGTGGAATTGCTCGGACGGACGCGGCTCGACCGCGCTCAGCGGGACCATGTGAGCAATCTCAAAAATGCAGGCAACGCGTTGCTATCCTTGCTGAACGACGTTTTGCAGCTAGCGAAATCCGAGGCAGGGAAGGATGAACTGAAATTGTCCCGGGTGGCGCTCGTAGATGTGACGCGGAGTATGTGCAATCTGATGTCCGCACGGGCGGCCGACAAGGGGTTGGACCTTGTATTCGGAACCGAAGGCGACGTGCCTGAATTTGTCGAGGCCGATGAAGCACGGCTACGGCAGGTTCTCCTCAATCTGGTCAGCAATGCTGTGAAATTCACTGACAAAGGCCGTGTCGAGGTTGTGGTGAAAGGCGAGAGCGCGGGCGCTGGAAAGGCACGCATTACGTTCTCTGTGGCAGATACCGGCATTGGCATTGCGGAGCAGGACAAGGAACGCCTTTTTAAGCCTTTCGTTCAACTTTCAAATGCAGACCGCGGAGCGTCCGAGGGTACGGGTCTGGGCCTGTCGATCAGCCACGAGTTGGTGCACGCTATGGGCGGAAGACTTGAAGTCGAAAGCCGTCAGGGCGCGGGAAGTCGGTTCTATTTCTCTTTGGACCTGCATAGCGCTACCGCCCCGGAACTAGAAACCACTGAACTGGCGCGGTCTTCGGACCAGTATGGTGCGGGCGAGTCTTTGCACATTCTTGTCGTGGACGATGTGCCACTCAACCGGGACGTTCTGAGAGAGTTGCTCACGCATTACGGGCACGCGGTTGAAACTGCGGAGTCTGGTACCGTGGCGCTCGAGCGCGCCTCTGCAAATCAGTTCGATGTCATTGTTACCGATATTTACATGCCTGACATGGACGGTCTGCAATTGGGACGCCGATTGCGCCGCCGCAAAGACAAGGCCCGGCTAATCGGCCTGACGGCGGCTTATGACGATGATCTGAGGGTGGAGAGCGCCTCTATCGGATTTGACCTGCTTCTTGCCAAACCTGTGAGCGGAGAGACTCTGCATCGCGGTATTCTCGGTGTTCTGGACCTTCAGCGGGCTGACGACCAGGCTGATGAGGCGCAGATTGAGCTTTTCGAACCGTCTTATCTCGAAGGATATGTCCAGATGCTTGGGGGCGCGCACACTAGGCAACTGATTGCCGACTTTCACCAAACGGTCGAGGCCGAGCTTGAACGGCTTGCCGGTGCGCTCCAGTCCGGGAATCTGACCGCCATGGCCGTCGGCCTGCACAAACTG
This sequence comes from Sulfitobacter sediminis, assembly GCF_040811725.1. Taxonomy (NCBI): domain Bacteria; kingdom Pseudomonadati; phylum Pseudomonadota; class Alphaproteobacteria; order Rhodobacterales; family Roseobacteraceae; genus Sulfitobacter; species Sulfitobacter sediminis. The sequence goes on along the minus strand of NZ_JBFNXX010000058.1, from coordinate 2,354 downwards.
GCGGGCGCTTTATCCACGGTTGGACTTCTGCGTCTGGGCAAGACCCTCGAAACTCGGTCGGCTTTGATACGCTCCGGTAAAGCGACAACGATCGACATTGCTGCGCTCCGCGCTGAACTGGATCGCGCGCGGGCCGAGGTCGATGACTATGTAGCCCATTACGGAGAAACCGGCGGCGCACAGGTGGCTTGAAACCCTACGGCGTGGACGCACTCAAAGTGTAGCCCACCCCGGTGACTGTTACGATCAGTCCGTTTCCCGAGGTGCCGGTCTTCTTGCGGACCCGGCTGACCAGAACATCGACGGTGCGTTCGGTGGGTGCCTCGGCCCCGGTCGAGATTGCGTCCAGCAGCTGATCCCGCGTCAGAACTCGTCCCCGCGCCTGGAACAGAGCGGCAAGAAGATTGAACTCCGCACGGCGCAACTCGACACGGCTTCCTTCGGGACTGTGCAGAACGCGGCTCGCAAGATCGAGGCTCCAGCCCGCCGCTTCGAACCTTGTCCTGTCAGCCTGATCCGATCCACGGATCGCGCGCTTCAGGCGCAGGATGAGTTCGCGTGGTTCAACCGGTTTGACGACAAAGTCATCGGCTCCCATCTCCAACGCGGCGATACGCTCGTCGATGCCTTCGGAGGCCGTGACCACGATGACCGGTGCGGTCGTTCGTCGTCGAAGCTTTCTGAGCAGGGCAAGCCCCTCTTCGTCTGGCAGTCCAAGATCCAGCAGAATCGCGGAGATAGATACCCGCTCGAGTTCGGCCAAAGCTTGCTTTGCGGTCCCGGCACGAGCCGTTACAAACCCTTCGGTCTCAAGGAGCGAACTCATCAATCCTTGAACAAACAGATCGTCTTCAATGACAAGAACTCTGTCGGCGTTTGCGCCCTGTGCCATGTTGCCTCCCCCAGCATGAAACACGATTTAACATTCGTGCAACAACTGTGCGAAAAGCAAGCAATATCCCTCACGTAACGTCAACTTGCGCGAAAGCCCCCCTCGGGCTCACGCGCTTGGATACGCCCAGAGTGAGATGAGGATTTTCAAATGACAATCATTGATAAGTGTCGCCGCCTGTATGTCGCTTTTGCCGTTGGCCTGGTCTTGGTGCCTGCAGCCGTTGTAGCAGAAAGTTCCGTCAAATTCGTTTCGGCCGTAGATCCTGCCACAGTGCCTGAAAAGAAGCGTAGCGCATTGAACCTGTACCTGACCGCGCAAGAGGCATCGGCCTTTCTGGCGCAAAACGAGGATGCGGTCCTGATCGACATCCGGACCCGTGCAGAGGTGTCTTTCGTGGGCATCGCGGCAGAGGCCGACAAGAATATTCCTTACATGGTGATGGATGAATTTTGGGAGTTCGACGCCGATAAGGGCACTTACAAGATGGCGGTAAATTCCAACTTCGATCGTGAGATTGCGGGTTTCATACAGGAGCGGGGCTTGTCGAAGGAGTCACCGATCATCCTGATGTGCCGTTCAGGAAGCCGCAGCGCGCGCGCTGCCGACCTGCTTGGTCAACTGGGTTACACATCGGTGTACTCGGTGGTGGATGGTTTCGAGGGGGACAAGGACCCCGATGGGGTGCGCAGTGTGAACGGCTGGAAGAACTCGAAGCTGGCGTGGACGTACAAAATCCGCAACGAACAGGCCTACTGACAAATGAATTGCACCCGCCCGAAGCCGGTATGGGCGCAACCGGGGGTATCAACGCGGAACGGGCCTGCCTTATCAGCCAAAGGTAATCTTCGGTGCAACCAATCTGTACATGTCCGAGGCGGCACGGCGTGTTCAACACACCTAGAGTCGTCGCGTTTCATTCCTGCTTGAGCGTCAATCACAGTGCGCGCTGCGGGAAACTACACTCGAAATGCGAGGACGCCTTCTGATGTTTGATTTAGACATGCAGCGCACACGTGTCGAAATTGGCAAGCGCATCAGACGTCTCAGACTGGAAATGGGTCTCACCCAAGGTGACTTGGCCGCAGCGCTGGGACATTCATCGCCGACCCGGATCAACCAGATCGAATTGGGAAGGTTGCGGCTTTACGCGGAAGAACTGCCACGGCTTTGTGATCGGTTGGATTGTTCGCTGTCAGACATTGTTGGCGAATAGGTCACTTGCTTGATTTCCATGTTCCTAGAGCCGTGGCCTGTTGGTTAGACGGCCTCCAGAGCGGTCATGGGTCGTCCTAGGGATGTGCACCCGAGACAAAAAACAAGTTTTGTCCGCACAACGTGGCACAGCCGGTCTATCAATGCCGCGCAGCAGCGAAGAGCAACTATGTCCTGTGTGGATGGCTCCTGCAAAGCAAGACATTTTTGAAGTGATCGGCCTTTTGTCAGAAGCGGTCTTGTGTCC
>NZ_JBFNXX010000057.1:0-6361 GCF_040811725.1 Sulfitobacter sediminis | reverse complement strand
CCGGTGTGAAGAGCCGGGCAGAAACCGTTCGACAATCAATTCAAACGAAATCCCCGGTCGACTTTTTCAACAGCATCCGGACGAAGCCGCCATCTACCGCGCTCGGCCGCTAACATTATCCTAGCCCTGCTTTGCCGCGTTGAAAGAGGACGCCAGCGCTGTAGACTGGAAATGTTCCAAACCAGCCTGAGCGCCCAAATGAATCTGACAAGAAAACTCGCTGCAGTACTCGCCGCAGACGTGGTAAACTACTCCGGTCAGATGAAGTCCGACGAAGCCGGGACGCTCACGGCGCTTCGATTTCTGCGAAAGGACATATTCGAGCCGCTGGTCAGGGAACATCGAGGAAATATCATCAAACGCATGGGTGATGGCTGGCTTGTGGAGTTTGCCTCCGTTTCCGATGCGGTCCGCTGTGCCTTCGATGTCCAGACCGCTGCACTGAGGCAATCCGCCCTTCAATTACGTATGGGCGTGCATCTAGGAGACATCGCCTTTGAAGACGACGACCTGTTCGGGGACGGTGTCAATCTGGCCGCGCGGCTTCAGACTCTGGCGGACCCGGGTACGGTTTTGATCTCGGACGTCGTCCAAAGGAGCATCGACGAACGTCTGTCAGAAGTCTTCCGGACGGCCGGAGATCGAAAACTAAAAAACGTCAAGGCCCCTGTCTCGGTCTTCCAGTGGGCACCGCCGGAAGCGCCTCCTCCGCGCGTCGCACCGCAGTCCCATTCACAGTCTCTCTTGATTGGGGTCCTGCCCTTTGACAGCCTCTCTTCCGATCCGGATCAGGAATTTTTCGCCGACGGCATTACCGAAGAGATCATCACGACCCTCTCGAAGCTGCCAAACCTGCTCGTCGTCGCGCGCAACTCCACCTTTGTCTACAAGGGCCGGTCGGTGGACATCAAACAGGTGGGGCTGGAGCAAGGTCTCGATCTCGTTTTGGAAGGCAGCGTCCGCAAAAACCGCGACCGCGTGAGGATCACGGCCCAGTTGATCGACGCCAAGACAGGGATGCATCTCTGGGCTGACCGATTTGATCGGCTCATTGAGGACGTCTTCGAAGTTCAGGACGAAATTGCTCTGAGGATTGCGACTGAGTTGCAGGTCGAGTTGCTCGAAGGTGAGATGGCCCGGTTCCGGGGGTCAGGCACGAAAAATCTGGAAGCCTGGTCCTCACAGCTCAAGGCTATCGAGAGTTGCAGGAAGGTCACCAAGGAAAGCTTTGGCGAGGCCCGTCGCCACGCGGAGCGTGCCATTGCCCTCGACCCGACCTACTCAGCGCCCCTCTGCACCTTGGGTTTTATCTGTACCGTGGAGGCGCGGCATGGGTTCAGCGAAGATCGCGAAGCGGCACTTGCACAAGCACGGGAATGCGCGCGCCGCGCCCTGGAGATCGACAGCTACAACCCTGAAGCCCACGCAGTTGAAGGGTTCGCCGATGCAATCGACGGCAACCTTGATGACGCTATCACGAAATTCGACAGGGCGCTCGCCCTTAACCCGAACCATGCCGACGTCGCCGCGCGGTTGTCGCTGACGCTGGCCTTTAACGGGCAAACTGCCGACGCGATCCGGGTCGCACAGCAAGCGATCACACTCAATCCTCACTACCCGGGATGGTACGCAGGTGTCCTTGGCTTCGCTAAGCGTCTGGATGGCAAGTATGAGGAAGCGATAGAGGCTTTCAGGGAATACAGTGAAATGGTCGAAGGGTTCGGCCACCTCGACCTGGCGATTGTCTACATGGAAATGGGTGAAGTCGAAGCCGCCCGGAAAGCGGCACAGACCGTTTTGAAGTTTCGTCCAGACTTCAAAGTTTCAACCTGGAAAAAGACGCAGCTCTATTCATTAAAACGGAGGTTGGAGTTGGACTGCGACTGCCTGCGAAAAGCAGGCCTGCCTGATTGATTATTCCTTCTGGCCTGCAGGGGCTCCAGAAATCTCGGTCAAAGCGCCCTCAGGAGCTCTTGGCGTAATGGGCTCCCTACCGTCATTAGCGGCACCTTGCACTGATGTCAGCTGAGCGGGATATATCCGGCATCCGCGTTCAACGCCGCGAACTTAAAGCACGCTGCCGTACCTGCTAATTTTGGGGCTAATCAATTAGAAAAAGCCAATGCGCGTTCTAGCCCATCTATCAGCCGAGCATTATCCTTTGCGTTCTTGTAGAGACTGACCTTACCAGATTTCAGAGAAGCAAGAAAATCGGGAGCGAAGCTGGCCAAGAAGTCGCGGTGCTCACGGGCCTCGTCCATATCCTTGGTAAGCCCGCAGGTGGCGACCATGAGTGCACGTCGAATTGGAGCTCGGGGGTGCATTTGGATTGCTAGTCGAGCCCATTTCTGCGTCTCGGCATCATCTTCTTTGGAAAAACTCGCTTGCGCTAGCGCGAGGTAGGCAATGCCGATGAAGGAGTCGCGTTCGCGCGGACTTAGGCGTAGGCCAAGTTTCGCGTGTTTGGTTGCTTCGTCCGAATACCCGTCAAGTGACTCCGCCCAAGCCAAAAGAAAGAAGCCGTAGGCATAATTGGGATTCAGTTCCACTGCACGCCTCAGGTCGCCAAGCCCTTCATCTCTGTTGCCGGAGAAGTGTTGGATGGTTCCGCGCATCGCATAGGCCCTGGGGTCGTTCGTGCCAATATCGAAGAGTTGCTCGATACAGGTGTTTGCCTCCACCAATGCCCCGTCCGGATTATCACCCCAGCGAAACAAGAAAATGTAGAGAAACGCCTGGGCTCTTACTGCATAGGCGAGGGCACAGCGGCGATCCCTCTCTATCGCCGATGCTGCTGTTTCGGATGCCTCGGTAAGCAATTCATAGCTGCCAAGTCGAAGTGCTTCATAGGCTTCGGCGAAAGCCTTAAGCGCCAAGTCATAGGACGAAAAATCTATGTCTCGACCACTTAGAACACGTCCGATTTCGGCATGTTCGATCTGAGGGATGATCGAAGCTACGATGCCGCGGGTTATCTCCTCTTGTACTTCAAAGATATCCTCGAGATCACGGTCGTACCTCTCGGCCCAAAGATGACTCCCAGTCGTTGCTTCTATCAGCTGCGCGGTAACGCGGATACGATTTCCAGCTCGACGAACCGAACCTTCAACGACGAAGCGCACGCCGAGATCGCGGCTGACCCCGCGGATGTCTACCGCCCGCCCCTTGTACGCGAAAGTGGAGTTTCGGGCGATGACCATTAGTTCCGGAAATCTAGAGAGTTCGGTGATAATGTCCTCAGTGATACCATCGGCGAAATAGGTCTGCTCAGCGTCCCCGGACATGTTGTCAAAAGGGAGTACTGCAACGGACGGTGTCTCGGGAATATCTGGCTTGGCGCCAGTCAGTGCCTCTAGCACGTTGTCGCCCGGCATACCGAAATCAACCTTGTGAGCGTGCACCAGCCCGGGAATGTTTTTGAGCGTGAATTTCCCCAAGTCGAGAAAGCTAAGGTCAGTTTTCGCTCGAACTTGCTGGAAGACTGCATCTGAGAGAGTAACGCCGCCGGGATCCGCTTCGCTTTCCAACCGAGCGGCTACGTTGACGCCGTCGCCATACACGTCGCCTTCGTCGAGGATCACGTCTCCGAGATGGAGGCCGATGCGAAAGGCAATGCGGTCCTCAGGGGATGAAGCTGTCTCAATGGAAGTGATCGACCGTTGGACACTAGCGGCAGCCTCGACCGCGTCTACCACGGAGTTGAAAACTACCAACATGCCGTCGCCAGTAAGCTTGATGATCTTTCCGCCAGCTTCAGCAATGTTCGGATCGATAATTTCGCGCCTGAGCCGCTTTAGCCTTCTGAGTGTTCCTGCTTCGTCGATCGCCATCAGCCGTGAGTAACCAACCATATCGCCGCAAAGGATGGCTGCAAGTTGACGATGCATAAAGAACCTCCCTGTCAAGAAACGATGGCTGAGCGAGATTGTCGTTTCCATAGATCATCGCACACTCCAGAGAAAATGTCCTTATTAGCAGCCGCGCAGAGGCTTAGTTCAGGGCTGGATTGGGCTCCCGACTGTCATTCGCCGCGACATGCATAGATGTCAGCTCAAGCCATCTCTGCAACCGGGGGCTTTATTGCGGGGGGAAGGGGGCAAACATACCCCTTGGGTCCGACCCGACGCGCCAGATCTTCTTTCGCACGCGCGCGCAATTCGGGGTCGACCATGGCATCTGCGCCTGTTGCCGCCATGACAGCCGCTGCATGAACCATTCCTTTGATCGCAGGCTGGCTCTTTCCCTGCGCCACGGCCTGCCAGCTGTGCAGTTGCGTGCCGATCGCGTGGTTGGCGCCCCACATCTGTACCGTCGGAACGACCCAGCTGACATCGGCAACATCGGTCGAGCCGCCCAGCGGCATCGGCGGTATCGAAGCCGGAACAATGAAATCCGCCAAAGGCTTTCGAACGTCTTCGACGAGGCCACGGGCCCGGTATGTCTGCTGAATGTCTTGCTCGCTGAGTGTCGCCTGGAAGCGTGTCGCATAGGCCAGGTCCACCTCGGAAAAGGGCGGTGGACCCAGTCGTTCCAGATTATTCTGCATCGCCTCACCAAGCGGTTCGTTGTAAATCAGGTTCGATACCGCCGCGAGGATCTGGTGGGACATGGTCGTCTCGGTCATCATCGCGGCCCCGGTGCCCACTTTACGCACCCGCTCGAGCAGTTCCAGCATTTCAGGTGCCGTTCCGGCCCGCACGACATACCGGACTTTCGCGTAGGCCTGGACCACGTTCGGGGAAATACCGCCGCCATGGATCATCGCATAATGAATGCGCGCTTCATCGGGAATATGCTCGCGCAGGTAGTTTACGCCGACATTCATCAGTTCCACAGCGTCGAGCGCACTGCGGCCAAGATGCGGTGCTGCCGCCGCATGGGAGGCACGGCCTTCGAATGTGAAATCCACGCGGGCATTTGCAAGCGAGCTGCCTTTGACGATGCCAGGGATGTCGCCCGGATGCCAGGTTATGGCGATATCGACATCGTCGAATGCGCCTTCACGCACCATGAATGTCTTCGCCGCTCCGCCTTCCTCTGCAGGGCAGCCGTAGTAGCGCACGCGCCCAGGCGTTCCGGTCTCTTCAAGCCAGTTCTTGACGGCCACGGCCGACAGCATCGCTGCCGAGCCAAGCAGGTTATGTCCGCAACCGTGTCCGTTTGCGCCTTCGACCAGAGGGTCCTGTTTGAGGACGTCGGCCTTCTGGCTGAGGCCCGCCAAAGCATCGTATTCGCCCAGAAACGCGATGACCGGACCGCCGCTTCCGGCCTCGCCGATCACGGCCGTTGCGATGTCAGCGACGTTTTCCTGTACCCGGAAACCCTGGAACGTCAGCTCTTCAAGATGTGCCGCGGCCGATTTTGTTTCGGCATAACAGGTCTCAGGCGTCTCCCAAACCCTGTCGCTCAATGTCTTGAACCGTTGCTTTGCTGCGTCGACGTAGGCCCACAACTGATGCTCGTTCATTGCTTTGGCTCCTGGTTGGAATGAGAAGGCGGTTCAGATTTTGAAGTAGCCCATCGGACAAATGCTAATGCCATTTGGAGCAATCCACAATCTGATGCGGGGCGCTTCAGGTTCTGGTCTGAGCGAGCACGCCAAAATGCCAACGCTCGATCACAGATAGTTTTGGTATCTGCACAAAAGTGCTCTTAGCGATGAGGCGCTTTTTTTTTTGTTCGACGGCCTGCTACCACTGAGGGCAATGATCTGAACGAACGATATGTCTTGTGCATGCCTCGAAGAATAGCCGCAATTCTTTGCCTGGACGTGGTGGGCTACACGGCCCGAATGAGGGACGACCCCGAGGGAACCCTGCGGGATCTGCAACGCATTCTGGATCAGGTCGTACGCCCCGCGGTAAGGGATCATTCAGGCCAGATCTTCAAACTTCTGGGTGATGGCGCGCTGGTGGAGTTTCACACCGCGACGATGGCCATCTCGGCGACACATGAAATATTGCAACGCCTCCGCGGTGATCCCGTCCGCCTACGCGCGGGGGTGCATGTTGGCGACGTCACAGAGCAAGGTGGAGACATCTTTGGCGAAGCCGTGAACATGGCCGCGCGCCTTCAGGCATTGGCTGAACCTGGCGGTGGCCTGGTAAGCAAGACGGCGACAGAAGTTGCCGGGAAATCTGCCGACATCGCACTCAAGCCAGAAAGTTCGGTAAGGTTGAAGGGGTTTGACGCTCCCGTCGATGCCTATTCCATCGATCTGGAAGGGACACAGCGACAAGCAAGACTTGCCCGTATGGCAGCCTCGCAAGAAATTCGGTTTACCAGGGCTTTGTTGCACAAATCCCGCTAGGGATTCATCTCGCGAATCCAGCATGATAGCTGGAGGGCATGAGCAGTTGGG
>NZ_JBFNXX010000056.1:0-6967 GCF_040811725.1 Sulfitobacter sediminis | reverse complement strand
GACCTCCCTAATCTCAAGGGAAGTGAATCAGCAGTCAGAGCATCGCTCAAGCAGAGTTTTTCAACACAATCAGCCCAATGCAGACGTTCTACTCGCTGCTCAGCTCAAGAAGCTGTGCTTTCCGCTTATCCACGCTTTTCAAAATCCGTCGAACGGGCTGACAGACCTAACACACAAAGCTAACGTTACGGATATTAGGAGAGGTGCATGGAACGAAGGCTTACCACGGTAATGGCAGCTGATATTGTCGGCTACTCAGCGCTGGTGGATTATGACCGAACTGGCACAATCGGCGCGCTTAAGGCATTCCGCGAAGAAACGCTTCTTCCGATACTGGAAGAACACAATGGTTCATTGATCAAAAGCATGGGCGACGGCTGGATTGTCGAATTTCCATCAACATCAGAAGCGGCGGAATGCGCGATCGCAGTGCAATCCGCACAGAAACCCGGTCAAATAAAGCTACGAATTGGGATTCACACGGGGGAAGTCGTTACCGATGGCGATGACATATTCGGCGATGGCATCAATGTTGCTTCGCGTCTGGAGGCCCTCGCCCAACCAGATCAGGTGCTCATCTCGGATACATCGCATAACAGTCTTGATAGAGGTGATGCAGCATCTTTCGACGGCGGAGAGCAAACAGAGCTAAAAAACATCACGCGCCGCATCGGAGTTTGGCGCTGGCCAAAAGGAACGACAGCCGGTTTTGCCGAAAACAAGGATGTCAGGCCGGGAATTGCGGTTCTTCCATTCGACAACATGTCCGGTGATCCGGATCAGGAATTCTTTGCGGATGGCATGACCGAAGATATTATTACAGAGTTGTCGCGGTTCCGATGGCTCATGGTCGTCGCGCGGAATTCGTCGTTTACCTTCAAGGGGAAAAGTACTGACATCCGCGAAGTTGGCCGCGCCCTTGGAGTCCGGTATGTTCTAGAAGGCTCTGTACGGCGCGCTGGCCAGCGCGTTCGCATCACTGGACAGCTCATTGATGCTGAAAATGGCAGCCATTTGTGGGCGGACCGTTTCGATGGTGTGTTAGACGATATTTTCGATCTTCAAGACCAGGTCACGCTGGACGTGGTGACGGCCATTGAACCGTCTTTGCGGCACGCCGAAACGATCCGCGCGCGCGCCAAACCCACGGAGGATTTGCAAGCTTACGAACTTTACCTAAGGGCGGTCTCGCATTTTCACCTGCTGACCGACGAAGACAACAAAGAGGCGATACGGCTAACAAAGCTGGCTTTGGATCGAGATCCGGAGTATGCCGCCGCGGCAGGTTTGCTAGCATGGCTTCACATCCAACGTCTCGTGCAAGGCCTGGAACCTGTCGATGAAGGCCCAGGATCAGCCGTAGCGGCGGCAGAGCGGGTTCTTCGGAATGATCGCGCGGATGGCATCGCAAAGGCATATGCCGCGCACTCTATCTCTATGTTGGCACGAGACTTGTCCCGCGCAAGGGCAGCCTTCAAGGAAGCTTTGTCGGAAAATCCCAACGCAGCGACTGTTCACATGCTGGCATCTATCAATCTCTTTCTTCTGGATCGTCCAGAGAATGCGTTGGAGCATGCGACCCGGTCGGTAGAACTCAGTCCGCGTGATCCTTTGCGCCACGCCGCTTTCCTGGCGCAGGGCAGCGCTTTGTTTCACCTGGGACGCTATCAAGAGGCCGTGCAGGCCTTTCGCCAAGCATTGTCAGTGCGTTCCGCCTTCCTGATCAGCCACCTGATGCTTATTGCTTCGCTCGCCGAACTTGGCGACATAGATGCAGCAAAAGTAGCAGTCACTGATTTGAGAGCAACCGCTCCGGACGAGACTTCTATTGCCGAGACCACCCGGTTGCCCATTTTCTCAATTCCAACCTGTGCTGACCGCTGGCGCGACGGGTGGTCAAAAGTTGGGTTGGCAGTGTGAGTGCAAAAAGTGCCAGGCCGCTTGAAATCTCGTGCCCATTCAACTGTCGGTCTGTGCACAGGCTTGGTTCGAAGGATCAGTCGCCAACCAAAATCCTGCCGGGTTCCCCCGCCTCATGAACCCGGAACACCAAGATGGTTGCTCCTTCTTTTCCTGATCGGGCTGTATGAACTTTTTTCAGCGGTACGACGCCCACGTCGCCCGCAAAGGCTTCGTGCTCACCTTCGTCCTCTAAGATGAGGGTCACACTTCCTTGCAATATATAGGCAAATTCTTCTCCGGGATGCCAATGCATGGGCAAGGTTACATTGGCCGGTAGGGCAACATGGCTTACGATCACCTCAAGCCCCTCGGCGCTTTCCAACGAAGTCGATAGCAAATCCCGTATGTTCGGTTTTTGAAGCGTCGCCGGGTCCTGCACATCGTGTGACAACGCCGTTGCTGCGCTGCCTGCGACAAGTACACAAGCCAATATAAGTGGTTTCAACATCAGCTAACCTCCCTCGTTTAGAGGATTATGACATTTGTACTTTCTCTCAATCAACGCTGGAGTAGATTGATTTTGAAATGGTGCGCAATGACCGCTAGTTGCCCCGCCCGTACTTTCAAATCGCTTTTCGGATTGATGTTGCGCGGCTAATGTGAGGTACCGGCAGGGGTAAATTGAAATGCAAAAAGTTCGAACAGAACGTCTCCGCGACTATGTTGGCCCAGTAACGAACACCGACATCTGGGACGAATTCGAACTCCGGTCCAACGACGTGATTGTGTGCACGCCTCCCAAATGCGGAACCACCTGGACGCTGAACATCGTCATGATGCTGATACACGGCAAGGTCGTGCCCGAAGCAGGTGGCCGAGACGAGGCACCCTGGCTTGACTGCGGGTTTCGGGACCGAAAAGCGATCGCGGCGAAGCAAGCCAGCCTGACACGTCGACGCTGCTTGAAGAGCCATACGCCCATGGACGGCATCTCGTACGGGGCAGAGCCGACCTATATCGTTGTATATCGTCATCCTGTGGATGCGCACTTCTCGTTTCGCAGCCATGTTGAGAACATGAAAGATCCAGGTCCTCTGGCAGAGATGTTTCCCGAAGATATCCAAGATGGCTTCTGCCAGTTCCTCGATGGACCTCTGACCGATGCGGGTACGGACATCATGACTGTATCTTCCATAGTTTATCATTACCTTCAGGCCCGGGCCCGCGAAGGCAAAGGAAATGTTCATTTCCTTCATTACGCCGATCTGAGCAGGGACCTTTACGGCCAGATCGAACGCCTTGCCGACATTCTGAAGATAGATCTTTCAGCGCAGGTTTTGGCTGACATAACGGAGGCGAATACCTTTGCGAGCATGCGCAAGGTGGCCGAAGCCAGCGAAAACCGCTTCGCCGAGGCCTCACCCTTCGTCGACCACGCCAAGTTCTTTGCATCGGGGACATCCAACAAGTGGAAAGGTCGTCTGAGCGATGACGATATCGCGCGCTATCACGACCGCTGCGCGTCTCTTCTGTCGCCCGAAGATGCCGCTTGGCTAAACTGGGGTGAGCACCGAGTACTGTAAGGCTGTTGTTCTTTATTGGCCACGTAGGCGAAGGAAAATGCCAAACGGCAGCTCTTTCCGCGTGTCAGACACCGGACGCAGCCGCAGCGAATGGTCGGTGTTGGTAAGAGCAGTCGTTGGGGCGCAAAAGCGGACGCGGCCACAGCTCGGACCTGTCATAAGTGACTGCTTGCGGTGGCTTATCGGTCATCCGATAGAAGGACTCAGATGTCGGCCTCGAGCCCGGAGTCGACGTTCAGCATTGCTCCTCCTTCATCAAAGAGCCTTGCAATGTTTGACGCGAGCAGACCTGCCTTCCTTTGGCATTTCGAATTCAGAAAGGATACGCTTTTCTGGTCTGTTCGTGAGCATCGCAAAGCATTTCGCACCTGGCCAGACCGATATCGCGCAATTGTTTGGCATCGAATTCGATCGAGGCGTCTATAAATTCACCAGACTGTTTCTGTTCCTTCCTAGGAGCGCGAAAGTATCTCCAAATATCACCAATGCTCCCGATACGCCAAACCGACACCTGGGATGCAGTCGGGATGTCGGTCATCAGTCAGCATCCGCAGAAGCTTGGCCAACGTTGCATTGCACCAAATGTTCTGGCGGCCCGTCGGGGCCCCAATAGATCTCGCGGGGTCCAATGGACGTGAACCAATGATTTTCCCACTTCTCGATGTCGTGAGCGGCAGCATCAGGGTCGAAACCCGAGGCAGCCGCGCCGAGAGCGTCAAGACTGTCAACCGGAAGCCACTTGCCGCCGCCGGGAGTCGGTAGCGGCTCACCGCTCGGAACATGACAGGCGCCATAGAGATCTTCGGAAATCGAGCATTTGAAGAAGTATAGTTTCACGTTTGGATCCGCCATTGTTGGGCACCTTTCGCAATGTTGATGACCGTAGGCTAACCCGACAACAATATATCGAACAAACAGGTATTAGCTGTTAATAATACAAGTATGAGCGATACACGACGTCTGGATACGCGGCTGCTGTTTGCCTTCGCCGCGACTTACGAGGAAGAGAGCATATCCCGAGCAGCAGAACGGTTGGGGCTTACCCAGCAAGGGTTGAGCGGGTCCATCGCGCGCTTGAGGGAACTGATGGGCGATCCTCTGTTCGTGCGCCAGGGTCACGGTGTCGTTTCTACTCCGGCGGCTGACAAGGTCTATCCCAGAGTGCTCCAGGCCCTACAAGCGCTGGACAATGTGCTGGACGCAGATGCCTTCAGCCCCGACACAGCCGAAGGAACCATCCTGATAGCAGCAGCCGACTACGCCATTGCGACAGTCGTCCTTCCGTTGATCCGGGCTCTGCCCGACGTGGCGCCGGGCTTAAACGTGGCAGTTCAGAGTTTTCTGGGTGAAATCGGCGTTTCGGACAAACGGTTGAGCAGTGTCGATTTCGTTCTGACCGTTCCCGAACTGATGCCGCGGCAGTTGCATACAAAAGTGCTGTTTTCCGATCGTTACATTCTCACCATGCGGCGCGATCATCCACTTGCGGCAAATTCCGTATCGCTTGACGCTTTCTGCATGGCGGAGCACCTTCTTGTATCCCCCCACGAGGCCGTCAGATTTGGAGTGACGGACGCTGCTCTGGCCGCCCTGGGTCGATCCAGAAACGTGCGGCTTGTCGTGCCGACGTTTTCGCTGACACCGAAAATCCTCTCGGAAACGGATCTGGTGGCGGTCTTGCCGGAACGGTTGGTCAAGGACTTTCCTGAAACACTCGTCATTCAGGAACCGCCCCTCGACCTCAAGCCATTCGAAATTGCAGTTGGATGGCCTGACCGCCTGCATCAGTCAGAAATGCACAAATGGATCCGCGAGACCCTTCGCATCTACGTCGGAGACCGCTGAGCGGGTTTGCCTCAAGACCGCTTCGTCCGCGAAGCACGCATCTGGCGTTCTCAAGGCTTCGATATGGTTCGAATTCGTTCTCCTTAAAGCTTACCGACAGCCAACCCGCTCTAAATTCTGTGCACGTTCGAAGAGCAAGGTAGTCTTGGCGTCGGTCACGATTTCCGAAGCACATATCCATAGTAGTTACAGGCACCAAAGAACGTGCCCTCATCTGCAGCCGCTTTCAGGTCTTCGGCTATCGCCGCTGCCTCTTCCTCAGAAGATACGCCTGAACTGACAAGCATAGGGCCGATTGTGTTGATCAGCCCTTCAAAGAAATTCGGCTTACCGGCTTCGGCGATCAAGTAGGAAAAACACCGCTCAACGGAAAGACCCGCCGCCTTTGCAAGCCGCGGAAGCCGCCGCATGACACGTGGCTGTGTGACCGTCGCCTCGATCATAGCGTTGTCAATTTCTGCAGCACGATCCGGGTCCGCAGTCTCTAAAGTCGAGGAGGCATAGTCGCCATCAAATACGACGATCGCCCCTCCTGACCGCGTCACGCGTGCCGCTTCACGTAGCGCGTCTGCCGGATCGTCGAGGTGGCTAACAAGCGTGTGCATAACAGTCACGTCAAACTGGCCTTCCTTGAAGCCCAAGCCGCGTACATCGCCAGCGCAGAACGTTGTCTTGTCTCCAAGGCCCTCGGAAGTGGCTAGATCATGCGCTTTGGCAATCAGTTGAGGGCTGAGGTCGATACCTGTGACGCGGCCCTCAAACCCACGAAGAGCCGCAATCCTGCGAGCGACGACGCCTGTTCCGCAACCAAGATCAAGAACCTCTCTCGCTTCCGAAACGTGCGCCGCGTCCAGATAGTCGTCTATCATTTGCAGGAACCGAGCATCTTGTCCGCGTTCTTCGAGGCGAGATGCCATCATCTCAAGCATGTTGGCGTCGACCTTGTCTGCAATTCTGTAAGGATCATCAGCCATTTGCTATCTCCCTGTTTCCGCGTGGTGCGTGCCGGTCATCAAATGATCTAATCCTCGAGCCACGCAAATGCATCGCTCTGAGCGACGACCTTTCCATGAGATGGCAGCGGGAAATGGCTACCAAGAACCAGGTCTTGTCTTTGGCTTGCCATTCCGAGGAACTGTCTTCGGCTTTCGGCGGCCAGTTCAGGTTCGTGATCATATGCAAAGTTCCATTCAGGCTTCAGGCATTGAATAGAGCTATGCATAAGATCACCTGTCACCATCGCTACTTTGCCCGCATGGGCGACTTCGACCGCCACATGCCCAGGCGTGTGACCCGGCGTTGGAATGAGCGAAAGATAATCTCCCAACTTGTGATCCGGCCCCACAAGTTCCGCTTGGCCTGCAGCGAGTACAGGCAGCACGCTCTCCTGATACGCCACACCTGGTTCGGAGCTGAAGTGATCATGGTCTGAAGCCGGAAAAATGTATCTTGCGCTTGGAAACGTCGGCACCCACCGTCCATCCTCAAGTCGCGTGTTCCAGCCCACGTGGTCGATATGAAGATGCGTGCACATTACAAAGTCGATGTCTTCGGGTGTAACCCCTGCGGCCCGTAGTCCGGCTAAGAACCTCCCATCTGATCTCTTGTGCCACGACTCCTCAAATTCACAGGTTTTG
>NZ_JBFNXX010000055.1:0-7525 GCF_040811725.1 Sulfitobacter sediminis | reverse complement strand
TCTACACCCCGCAAGAATGCTGGAACTACTTTTGCGAGGCCGGATATGCTTCTACGTAAACTGGAAAAGCTTTAGGGCGAGAAATGGGCGTGCGTTCCCCCTTGTCTTCAGGAGCATGCGCATGAACGGAAAACGCCCCGCCGTTTCCGGCGGGGCGCTCAGAACCTTCCGTATGGCGGGGTTCACCCCGCCACCACCTCAGCCTTTTTCTTCCACGATCTCCACCATGTGGGGGATCGAGTTGATCATACCGCGCACGGCGGGCGTGTCTTCCAGCTCGCGCGTCTTGTGCATCTTGTTCAGGCCCAGGCCGATCAGCGTCTGGCGCTGCTTGGCAGGGCGGCGGATCGGAGAGCCGATCTGCTTGACGACGATAGTCTTAGCCATGTCTTAGGCCTCCTCGGCAACTTGGGTGGATGCCTCGGGCGCATCTTCGCGCTTGGGCAGGATGTCCGCGACCTTCTTGCCACGACGCTGCGCGACGGAGCGGGGCGACTGCTCTTTCTTGAGGCCGTCCATGGTGGCGCGGATCATGTTGTAGGGGTTCTGCGATCCGATGGACTTGGAGACAACGTCCTTCACACCGAGCATCTCGAAAACGGCACGCATCGGACCACCGGCGATGATACCGGTACCTTCCGGCGCGGCACGCATCACGACGCGGCCTGCACCGTGGCGGCCTTCCATGTCGTGGTGCAGGGTGCGGCCCTCGCGCAGCTGCACGCGGATCATCTGGCGCTTGGCCTGCTCGGTCGCCTTGCGGATTGCCTCGGGGACCTCCTTGGCCTTGCCCTTGCCGAAACCAACGCGACCCTTCTGGTCGCCCACGACCACGAGAGCGGCGAAACCAAAGCGCTTACCACCCTTCACGGTCTTGGACACGCGGTTGATCGCGACCAGACGGTCGGCGAATTCCGGTGCTTCTTCACGTTCGCGGCGCGGGCCGCGACGGTTTTCACGTTCTGCCATTGAGGCATCCTTTCATTGGTGGGCAAGCGCCCGGTTGTCTCGATCCCAGTGGGCCAAGGCGGCTCCCGGATCATCGAGAGGGCGCATGCCGCGCCCCCTGCGCTTTCTCAACATGGGTGGAGGAGAACTCCACCTTACGTAAGGTGGGCGCATCGCCCACCCCGCGCTTAGATCTTTAGACCGCCTTCGCGCGCGGCGTCGGCCAAAGCCTTCACACGCCCGTGGAACAGGAAGCCGCCACGGTCGAAGTAGGCTTCTTCCACACCGGCCTTCTTGGCGCGCTCGGCAATCGCAGCACCCACCTTGGTCGCCGCTGCGATGTTGTTCTTGCCGACCACGCCCAGATCCTTCTCCAGCGAGGAGGCGGAGGCCACGGTCGTGCCGTTCACGTCGTCGATCAGCTGCACGCTGATATTCTTGTTCGAACGGTGCACGCTCAGGCGCATGCGCCCGGGATTCACGCGGCGAAGCTTGTTCCGAACGCGCAGACGGCGCTTGATGAACAGTTGTCTTTTGCTGTTTGCCATTTGCTTGCGTCCTTACTTCTTCTTGCCTTCCTTGCGGAAGATGAACTCGCCCTTGTAGCGGATGCCCTTGCCCTTGTAGGGCTCGGGCGCGCGCCACGCGCGGATGTTCGCAGCAACCTGACCAACCTTCTGTTCGTCGATGCCTTCCACAACGATTTCGGTCTGCTTGGGAGCGGTCACGGTCACGCCCTCGGGTGCGACGTAATCCACGTCATGGGACAGACCCAGGTTCAGCTTCAGCGTGTTGCCCTGCATCTGGGCGCGGTAACCCACACCCTGGATTTCAAGCTCTTTCTTGAAGCCTTCGGTCACGCCGGTCACCAGGTTCGCCACCATCGTGCGGGACATGCCCCACTGCTGGCGGGCGCGCTTGGATTTGCCGCGCGGGGTCACGTGCACGACATTGCCGTCCACCTTCAGGTCCACATCGTCGGTCGCGCGGAAGCTGCGGGTGCCCTTGGGGCCCTTCACCTCGATCGACTGACCCGACACCGTGGCGGTCACGCCGCTGGGCAGTTCAACCGGTTTCTTACCAATACGAGACATCGCCTTCTCCTTAGAATACGGTGCAAAGCACTTCGCCGCCAACGTTCTGGCTGCGCGCGTTCGCGTCCGACATCACACCCTTGGGGGTGGAGACAATCGACACACCCAGACCCTGACGGACCTGCGGGATGTCCTGTGCGCCCATGTAGACGCGGCGGCCGGGCTTGGAGACCCGCTTGAGCTCGCGAATGACAGGTTCGCCCTCGTAGTACTTGAGGCTGATTTCCAGCGCCGGGTGGCCGTTTGCGCCCGTCACCTTCTCGTAGCCGCGGATGTAGCCTTCGTCGGCCAGCACATCCAGCACCCATGCACGCAGCTTGGAGGCCGGCGTGATGACCGTGGACTTGCCGCGCATCTGGCTGTTCCGGATACGGGTCAGCATATCTGCGATAGGATCGTTCATTTGCTAACCCTCCTTACCAGCTCGACTTGACCATGCCGGGGATCTGGCCGGAAGAGCCGAGGTCCCGCAGCGCGATACGCGAGATTTTCAGTTTGCGGTAATAGGCGTGCGGACGGCCCGTCAGCTGGCAGCGGTTGTGCAGGCGCACGGGGCTGGAGTTGCGGGGCAGTTTTGCCAGCTTCAGGGAGGCGCGGAAACGCTCTTCCATCGGCTTGCTCTCGTCGCTCACGATTTCCTTGAGCGCGGCACGCTTGGCCGCGTATTTCTTGACCATTGCTTCGCGCTTCTTCTCGCGCTCGATCATGGATTTCTTAGCCATATCTCTTTCCTCCGCGCTTACGAATTGAAGGGCATGTTGAAAGCTTTCAACAGCGCCTTGGCTTCAGCGTCGGTATTCGCCGTGGTGGCGATCACGATGTCCATCCCCCAGGTCTCGTCGACCTTGTCAAAGTCGATCTCGGGGAAAACGATGTGCTCTTTCAGGCCCATGGCATAGTTGCCGCGGCCGTCGAAAGACTTGCCCGAAACGCCGCGGAAGTCGCGGACGCGGGGCAGTGCAATCGTGATCAGACGGTCAAGGAATTCGTACATGCGCTCGCCGCGCAGGGTCACTTTCGCACCCAGCGGCATGTCCTCACGCACGCGGAAGCCCGCGATGGATTTCTTGGCCACGGTGGTCATCGCCTTCTGGCCTGCAATCGCGGTCAGGTCTTCCTGCGCGCTCTTGGCCTTCTTGCTGTCACGGACGGCTTCGGCACCACAACCGATGTTCAGCACGATCTTGTCCAGACGCGGGATCATCATGTCGTTCTTGTAGCCGAATTCCTCTTTAAGCTTGCCGCGGATCTCGTCGCGGTAAAGCGTCTTGAGACGGGGTGTGTAGTTTGCGGTATCAAGCATCGATCACGTCCCCCGTGGTCTTGGCGTAGCGTACTTTCTTGTCGCCTTCCATCTTGAAGCCGACACGGGTCGCTTTGCCCTTGGCATCGACGTAAGCGAGGTTGGACAGGTCAATCGGCATCGCCTTGGGCAGACGGCCGCCCTGCGACGTCTGGCTCTGGCGAGTTGCGCGGATGGCGATGTTGATGCCATCGACCACGGCCTTGTTGGCCTTGGGGTCCACGGACGTGATCGTCCCGGTCTTGCCCTTGTCCTTACCGGCCAGGACGATGACCTTGTCACCTTTTTTCAGTTTGGCAGCCATCAGAGCACCTCCGGAGCCAGCGAGATAATCTTCATGAAGTTCTTGCCGCGCAGCTCGCGAACAACCGGGCCAAAGATACGGGTACCGATCGGCTCGTTGTTGTTGTTCAGGATAACGGCTGCGTTGCGGTCGAAGCGAATGGCAGTGCCATCCTCACGACGAACTTCCTTGGCCGTGCGCACGACGACGGCCTTGCGGACGTCGCCTTTCTTCACACGACCGCGCGGGATGGCTTCCTTGACCGAGACGACGATGATGTCGCCGACGGACGCGTATTTACGCTTGGAACCACCCAGGACCTTGATGCACTGCACACGGCGCGCGCCGCTGTTGTCAGCAACATCCAGGTTGGTCTGCATCTGGATCATTTGGTTTCTCCCGACCTTTGGGGGGCTGATGCGGCCTTGTCCCCAGGGTTTCGATTAATGTCACGCTGGCCCCCTAGCGGGGGGCCTCGGTGCCTCAGGCTTCCGCCGTCAGCACCTCCCAGCGTTTCGTCTTGGACTTCGGTGCACATTCGATGATGCGCACGGTATCGCCCACCTTGAACGTGTTGTTCTCATCGTGCGCCCGGTACTTCTTGGACTTACGAATGGTCTTCTTCAGAACCGGATGCGTAAAGCGGCGCTCGACGATCACGGTTACCGTTTGCTGGTTCGCGTCGGAGGTCACGACGCCTTGCAGAATACGCTTGGGCATATCGGTCTCTCCTTATTCCGCAGCCGCTTTGGCTTTTTCGTTCAGAATGGTGTGGATACGGGCCACATCACGCTTCACGCTGCGCAGGCGCGCAGGGTTCTCAAGCTGGCCGGTGGCCTGCTGGAAACGCAGGTTGAAGGCTTCTTTCTTGAGGGTGACCAGCTCATCACGAAGCTGGTCCGGGGTTTTATCCCGCAGTTCTTGGGCGTTCATCACGCTTTTCCTTTTCAACATCACCAGGGGGCCCCGTCAGGGTGACCCATGATTCTGGTGGAGTGGGTTCGAAGTGCGCCGTATAGGGGGGTTTCCCCAAGGTGGCAACCCCCTTGGATCAGAAGTTTGCAAAAGCGTGCAAACCCCGCAGACGCGTCACAAAATATGGGGTATCAGGGCAGAACTGCAACGGGAAAGGAGCCCTTCGCGATGATCCTGCGCACCTGCACCATGCTCTGCCTGCTGACCGCCCCTGCCGCCGCCGACGTCTGGTCCTTCGCCACCCCCTCCGGCAACATCGAATGCTGGGTCGGCGAGGAGGCGGGCAGCTCCGACATCGACTGCACGATCCTCAGTCGCAGCAAACCCGCCTCGGTCCCCGGCCTCGAAAGTTGTCCCCTCGGGCAGGGCATCGGCTTTCGCATGGCCGATACCGGCCCCGTCACCGCCACCTGCCTCGCCCCCGGCCACCGCCACAGCGGCGGTCAGCACGTCGCGGACTACGGCGTCACCGGCCAGTTCGGCGGCTTTGTCTGCCGCTCGTCCACCGCCGGCCTCGAATGCCGCAACCAGAGCGGCCGGGGCTTTTTCCTGTCGCGCGCTCTGCAGCGGGCGTTCTGACACGTTTCCCCTCGCCTCATCCGCTGCGCTGCGCTAAATCGCACCCATGGCCCAGATCAAGAACCTCTTCGTCACCCCGCTCTATCACGCCGCGCTCTCCGAGCACGGCAAACCCATCGACCCGGACGAGTTGGAAGCCTCCTGCTACGCCATCGCCGAGGATGACGAGGCGGGCCAGCAATGGTCCGAGGACAACGGCTATCCCGGCTATACGTCCTATGCCTCGCTCACCGACCTCGGCTGGCGCTCGCCCATCTTCGCCGACCTGATCAAGGTGCTCGACGCCCATGTCGCGGCCTTCGCCAAATCCCTGCACCTCGACCTCGACGGACGGAAGCTCAAGCTCGAAGACATCTGGATCAACATCCTGCCCGAAGGCGGCATCCACACCGGTCACATCCACCCCCATTCGGTGATCTCGGGTACCACCTACGTCGCCCTTCCCGACGGCTCCGCCTCGATCAAGTTCGAAGACCCGAGGCTCCCGATGATGATGGCCTCCCCCGGTCGCACCAAGGACGCCCCCGAAGAGCTGCGCCAGTTCGCCTATGTCTCGCCTGCGGTCGGTGACGTCCTGCTCTGGGAAAGCTGGCTGCGCCACGAGGTGCCGATGAACATGTCAGAGGACGACCGCCTTTCGGTCAGCTTCAACTACGCCTGGGTGTGACGCCCGCACCGGGGCCTGCCCCGGAAATTCTAGACTGAGAGCATCTACCATGCCCCACACGCTCGACCTGATCCTGGATGACCGCAGGGATGAGAGGCCCCTCACCTTCACCCCCAAACGCTTCATCGTCGCAGGCTGGACCGGCCGCGACAAGGCCGCGATGGAACACCACATGGCCGAACTGGAAGCTCTGGGCATCAAGCGCCCCGCCACCACCCCCGTCTTCTACCGCAATTCCGTCACCCGACTGACCACCACGAACCTGCTGCAAACCCCCGGCGACGGATCGTCGGGAGAGGTGGAATTCGTACTCTTCAACATCGACGGCACGCTCTGGGTCGGCACCGGCTCGGACCACACCGACCGCAAGGTCGAGGCCTACAACATCACCGTCTCGAAACAGATGTGCGACAAGCCCGTGTGCAACCGCCTCTGGCCTCTGGACCCCCTGCGCGACCGCTGGGACAGCCTCGAAATCGCAAGCCGCGCCGTGATCGACGGGGAAACCGTCACCTACCAGAAGGGCACCGTCGCCGCGATGCTCTCCCCCTGGGACCTGATCGCGGCGTTTGAGGCCGAGACCGGGACCAAATTCGCCCCCGGAGACGTCATGATGGGCGGCACCCTCCCCGCCATCGGCGGCGTGCGCCCCGCGTCGCGGTTCGAGTTCGTGTTGCGCGATCCCCAGACCGGGGCGGCGCTGGCGCACGGCTATAACGTCGAGGTGCTGGCAAACGTCGGCTGACCCGTAGGATGGGTGCTTGCACCCATCACCGCATCGCACCGAACCCGGGCCAAACTTGACCCGATCATCTGCCGGTATAAAATAACGGTATAGTCAGGGAATACCCCGTTCATGCCCACCGCCGCAAAGCGCAAAACCTCACTCAGCCTCGACAGCGACGCGCTGGACGAGGCGCGCGCCCTCGGCGTAAATGTCTCCGCCGTCGCGGACGAGGCGCTCAAACACGCCGTGGCCGACGCACGGCGCGCTCGTTGGCTGAGCGAGAACGCCGACGCCTTCGAGGCACAGGCGAAATGGCATGCCAATAACGGCCATCCTCTCGCCGATATCCTCGCAGGCCCCGCTGGCACCACGTGGAAGGACTGAGACGTTACGATATCGCCGCCCATGGTGACGTGCTGATGGTGATCGTTGAAAGCGATCTGCTGCCCCCCGACCCCGCTGTGGTGGTGATCCCGCTGCTCCCTGATTATCCCGCGGTTGCGCGGCTCAACCCTGTGATCTCTCACGAGGGAAAAGATTACATCCTCGCAACCCGTCTGATCGCTGCAGTCAGGCGTTCCGGCATCCGTCCCATAGGAAATGCGTCAGCCTCTGCCGACGACATCACCCGCGCCATCGACGTGCCGATGAGCGGTGTATAAGCGTCGCGCCCGGGGCATCACGAGTCCTTTCGTCCGCGACCCGAAGCTGAATGCGATCGGCGATCGACAAGAAAACCCCCGCCGCATCACGCGCCGGGGGTTCATCCCTTCACCGTAGAGTGGGCATTTACTGCGCACCACGCCGTCTCCGTCAGGCGGAAACGACCGCCTTACCAGTCCTTGCGCACGACAACGCGGGGCTTGATCGGAAGCTCTGCGGAGATAGTGTTGAAAAAGTCCGTTGATTGGTTGGTCTGCCGCTGATTCACTCTGATTAAGAGTGGAGG
>NZ_JBFNXX010000054.1:0-7531 GCF_040811725.1 Sulfitobacter sediminis | reverse complement strand
GCCTTTTACATTGGGGGGGTGGGCAGGATGCCCACCTTACACACGCCAGCCATACACCAAACCCGTAAGGTGGACGCGTCGTCCACCCGCCGGGGCGGATCAGATCAGCCCGAAGAGATCAGCAGTCTCCACTAGCGTGCCCACCGCACCGAAATCGTAGGTCTCGAGTTCATCCGAGGTGATCGACGTCACGGTCTCGAAGTCGAAAAGCTCAACGTTGTTGGCCAGCAGAAAGGCGTCGATATCGGCAATCGCGGTGTCGGAGATGATCAGAAGCGTGTCCGCACCGCTGCCGCCGAAAAAGACGTCTTCGTCCGCCCCATCTGTCCCGCCAAGCGTGCTGGCGGCGCGATAGATCACGATGTCATCGCCGCTGCCGCCAAAGACGACATCGCTGCCCAGCCCGTCGGTCAGCACGTCGTCGCCCGCACCGCCGTTGACGAAATCGTTCCCGGCGTTCCCGGCGATCACGTCGTCGTCCGCTTCGCCCAGAAGTATGTCCCTGCCGTCACCGCCCGACAGGATATCCTTGCCCGCCTCTCCGATAAGAACGTCGTTCCCGGTGCCGCCAAAGACGATATCCGCACCCTCACCGGCGAAGACCACGTCGTTGTCGGCCCCGGCAAAGATCAGGTCGTCGCCGTCCTCCGCGCGCACCCGGTCCCGGCCTTCCTTGGCGAAAATCGTCTCATTCGCGGCGCTGCCACTGGTGATCCCGCCGGAGGCGCCACCGTCGATCTGTGCATTGCCGATGGTCATTGCCTGGAAGACGTCGAAGACCTCATGCAGCTCTGCAGTGAAATGTACCGGGTCGATGAAGCCGATCTGATTGATCGGGACATCGTCGATCAGCAGCGTTGTTGAATTGTTGCTGTCCGGCAGGGCGTTCTCAAGGGTCAGGAAGCCGAAGGTTTCCTGGTCGTTCTGTATTTCCTTCGCGAGGCCGAAGAAATCGACGATCTCGACACTGGTCCCGCTGGCCTGCAGCGTCGTGGCAAGGCTCTCGATCCCGGCGTTGACCTGCGCTGATACCTGATCGAAGAGCTCGGCCGTACCGGGGCCGAAGGCGTCGATAAGGGGATTGGCATTGGGAAAGAAACTGCCTCCCGGCAGCTTGTTGAGAATGATCGTGCCTACTCCGCTATCAGCGATCACCTGGGTCTGCGCAAAGAGCTGTTCGAGTATGGCGGCAACACCGGTCGAGATCACGGCCTGATCGATGACCCCCGTCGCCGTAGAGGCGCCGCCAATGGCGCCGAGATCGTTCAGCCCGATGAAAACCGAGGCCGCCGCACCGGACAGGAATGCCTGCTTGGACGCATCCGTGCCCGGCAAGCTGGCGATCGCGCCCTGGAAGGTGGACACCTGGTTGGCGAATGTGTTCGTGGAACTGTCGCCGATCGCGGTGAGATCGCTCGCCGTCGCGCCCCCGATGGCAAGGTTTGATCCGCTGAAATCGTCATAGAAGGTGCTCGTGTCGCCGGGGATGCCCAAGGCGTGCGCCGCGACATCGGCGTAAACGTCGCCGTTGGTGTAACGGCCGTTGTAGAAGATGCCTCTTTCTGTGAAATCGACGGGATTGCCGTCAAGGTCGATCCCGATCAGTTCCGTCGGTGGCAGGGCCCCCTCGGTCAGGGCAAAGACCGCGCCATTGTCGCTGAGGCTGTCGCCAAAAACGAAGAGCGCCGTATAGGCTGGCTGAGCCAGGGTGTCGTCTTCCATCGTGTCCTCCCAAACATCTCCGGACTGCCGCTCGGCACGTGCCTGAAACCGATGCCATTTCCTTTTGTTCAGGTCTCCCGTTGAACGCTCCGGTTGCAAGCGAATTGTCCGAATTCACCAAAAAGTGCCCCGGCGTCAAGTCGATCCGGCACTGACACGCCCGCGCTTGCGAAGGCGGCGCATAGGGGGGGGCGATCACAGGTTCAACCGTCGAAGGCATACCATCCTCCGATTGCCGGTGCATTCCGGGCAAAAAACGCGGAATCACCCTTGCCAGCCTGCGCCCAACCTCCTATACGCCCCCTAACTCACCGGGGTGCGCCATGGCGTGCCCCGTGTGCGTTGACATGAAAGGCGCGACGAGGCTGTGCGATGAGCGCGCATCCTCCAATCCGCTGGAACCCCGATGAAGGGGACGACACATGGCACAAAGCCAGAATATCCGCATTCGCCTGAAGGCGTTTGATTACCGGGTGCTCGATACCTCCACACAGGAAATCGTTAACACGGCCAAGCGCACTGGCGCTTCCGTGCGCGGCCCGATCCCGCTGCCCAACAAGATCGAGAAGTTCACCGTTCTGCGTGGCCCCCACGTGGACAAGAAATCCCGTGACCAGTTCGAGATCCGCACGCACAAGCGTCTGCTGGATATCGTCGATCCGACGCCCCAGACCGTGGACGCGCTGATGAAGCTCGACCTCGCCGCTGGTGTGGACGTCGAGATCAAGTTGCAGTCGTAAGGAGGGCTTCAGATCATGTTGCGCTCAGGCGTTATTGCAAAGAAGGTCGGGATGACCCGCCTTTTCATGGAAGACGGCAAGCAGATTCCCGTGACCGTTCTTCAACTCGATGGCCTTCAGGTCGTGGCCCAGCGGACCCAGGAAAAGGACGGCTACACCGCCGTTCAGCTTGGCGCCGGTACGGCCAAGGCCAAGAGGACCTCCAAGGCGATGCGCGGCCATTTCGCTGCCGCCAAGGTGGAACCCAAGCGGAAGGTCGCGGAATTCCGCGTCGACCCCGACGCCATGCTGCCCGTGGGTGAAGAGATCATCGCCGATCACTACTTCGCCGGTCAGTACGTCGATGTCGCCGGTACCTCCATCGGTAAGGGTTTTGCCGGTGCGATGAAGCGGCACAACTTCGGCGGTCTGCGCGCCTCTCACGGTGTGTCGATCTCCCACCGTTCGCACGGCTCCACCGGTCAGTGCCAGGACCCCGGCAAGGTGTTCAAGGGCAAGAAGATGGCCGGCCACATGGGTGCCGTCCGCGTGACCACCCAGAACCTGGAGGTCGTCAAGACCGACAGCGAACGTGGCCTGATCATGGTCAAGGGTGCGGTACCGGGCTCCAAAGGTGGCTGGGTCACCGTGAAGGACGCGGTGAAAAAGCCGTTCCCGGAAAACGCGATCCTGCCCGCCGCGCTGAAATCCGCCGCTGAGGAAGCCGCGAAAGCCGCCGAGGAGGCCGCTGCAGCCGCAGCCGCCGAGGCCGAGGCAGAAGCAGCACGCCTGGCGGAAGAGCAGGCTGCGGCAGAAGCCGAGGCGCTGAAGGCAGCCGAGGCCGAGATCGAAGCAGAAAAGTCCGATGACGCTGGCGACGCCGGTGAGGACAAGAAAGAAGGTGACGCATGAAACTCGATGTCATCAAACTCGACGGGGGCAAGGCCGGGTCGGTAGATCTGGACGAGGCGCTGTTCGGCCTCGAGCCGCGCGCCGATATCCTGCACCGTGTCGTCCGCTGGCAGCGTAACAACGCCCAGCAGGGCACGCACAAGGTCAAGACCCGCTCCGAAGTCAGCTACTCGACCAAGAAGATCTACCGCCAGAAGGGCACCGGTGGCGCACGCCACGGCGACCGCGGCGCGCCGATCTTCCGCAAGGGCGGCATCTACAAGGGCCCGACCCCGCGCAGCCACGGTCACGACCTGACCAAGAAGTTCCGCAAGCTGGGCCTTCGCCACGCGCTGTCGGCCAAGATGAAGGAAGGCGCGCTGGTGATCATCGACGCGGCAACCGCCGAGGGCAAGACCGCCGCTCTGGCCAAGCAGGTCAAGAACCTGGGCTGGAAGCGCGCGCTGGTCATCGACGGGGCATCCGTGGACGAAAACTTCGCGCAAGCTGCTCGAAACATTCAAGGTTTGGACATCCTGCCCAGCATGGGTGCCAACGTATATGACATCCTCAAGCGTGACACGCTGGTGATCACCAAGGCAGGTGTCGAAGCATTGGAGGCCCGTCTGAAATGAGCGCCAAAGCACAACACTACGACGTGATCCGCAAGCCGATCATCACCGAGAAAGCGACGATGGCATCGGAGCAGAACGCGGTGGTCTTCGAGGTGGCGATGGAGAGCAACAAGCCCCAGATCAAGGAGGCCGTCGAGGCGCTCTTTGGTGTGAAGGTGAAGGCGGTGAACACGACCATCACCAAGGGTAAGGTCAAGCGTTTCCGTGGCCAGATGGGCAAGCGGAAGGACGTGAAAAAGGCCTATGTGACGCTGGAAGAAGGCAACACGATCGACGTCTCGACCGGGCTGTAAGAACGGTTCGGTAATGGTTTGGAAAGGCCCCCGGTTCGGGGGCCTTTTTGCGTTTTGTGAATGGTTGGTTAATTGTCACACTTTGTACACCGGGCGTACACCGCGCGTGCAGATACGGGGGCGGATGGGCATCGCACTGGTGTGGTGGGTTTCACCCACATTAAGCACCCTGGCAGGTGTGGAGAGTTTGTGGATCGCCGCGTAGGTTGCTGACTGGGGATGGTGCACATGAATGTGCAGCCTACTCCTGCGGGGGAGGCAGGCCTGCGGCGATATAGGCCGAGATCAGCTTGTCATGAAAGGGGCGCGGTTTTTCGGTTCGCCTGCTGGCGGTCAGCATTTCGATGGTGACATTAGGGACCTGCTGTTGCAGGGCGCGCAGGGCGCTCCGGGCCCGGTTCAGATCTCCCTTCAGCGCGTAGGCGGCGATCAGGCCGCCGCTGGCCTGAAAATGCGCGCGGGCGTCCCGCACGTCGCGTGCGAGGACAGATTGCGCCAGTGAGATCACGTCATCGTGCTGTCCGTTTTCCATCAGGGCAGGATAGAGAGAACCGGGCAACCATTCGGGGTAATCGGGCTCCAGCCGCATGGCTTTGAGCATGTGATCGAGGCCGCGTTTTGCCTCACCTGCCGTGTAGAGCGCCAGACCCCCGATGGCGTTTGGGTCCGAACCGCCGGGGGCAAGCTCGATTGCCTTTTCAGCCGCGACGATGGCGGCATCGAAGTTGCCCAACCCGTTCTCCGCGACGGCGATCAGAGTATAGGGGTCGCCCCATTCCTGCATGGCCAGCGCGGCCTTTGCCCCCGCGCGGGCGGCCATGAAATCAGCGCCCGGGTCCTTGGACATGCCGAGGATTACCCGTTGCCAGGGGATCCAGGACAGCAGGTAGTGGCCCATCGGGCTGTCGGGATTGTCCTTTACGATCTGGCTCCAGATGCGGATGGCTTCCGCGTGGCCTTCGGGGCTGAAGCGCTGGAAGGCATCGCGGCCCTGTAACACGAGGATGCTGGTTTCGAAATCGCCGGTGAGTTCGGCGATGGTTCGGCTGGATTCGCCAACGGTCAGGGCCACCTGCATTTCCAGAAAGAGCTTTTCGGCGATCTGGTCCTGCACCTCGAAGAGATTGTCGATCTCGATATCTTCACGGATCGACCAAAGTTGATCGCCTTCTATGGCGTCGGACAGTTCTGCCGTCACGCGGGCCTCTTCGCCGGATTTCAGCACGCTGCCGCTGAGCACGTAGCGCACGCCGAGTTCCCGTGCGACATCGCGCGGTGTCTTTTCGCTGTCCTTGTAGGAGAGGCTGGTGGCCCGGCCCATGACCACCATGTCGGGCGAGAGCGAGAGGGTGGAAATGATGTTCTCGGTCAGGGCGTCGCCGATGGCGTCTGCGGTGGCGTCTTTTGTCAGGCTTGTGAAGGGCAGCACGGCGATGGAGGGGCGATCTGGGAGCTTGAGGGCCATGGCGCCCGGATCGACGGGGGCAAAGTCAGGCCGCAGAAAGGACCACCACGCACCTGCGCCGATCAGAGCGGCGCAGAGGACGGCGGCGATCAGCATGGCCGTGCCGGGGCGTCCGGGTTTGGCGGGGGCCGTCATGCGCGTCTCGCCGGGGCGCAGGACCTGGAAGGCGCGGATGGGGCGGGCGATGTTCTTGAGGTCAAGTTCACCGATGTCGTGGAGGTCCAGTGCCATCCGGTCGCGGACCTGATCGCGGACCGAGCGGCTGATCAGGATGCCGCCCGTGGGCGCCTGCGCCTCGAGCCGGGCGGCGATGTTGACGCCGTCGCCCAGCAGGTCCTCGCCGTCCGCCACCACATCGCCGAGGTTGATGCCGATGCGGTAGCTCATGCGCTGATCGGCGGGCAGGTCGGCATTGGCCGTTTCCACTTGCGCCTGGGTTTCAAGGGCAAAGCGCAGGGCGGCGACGGCGCTGGGGAATTCCACCAACAGGCTGTCGCCCGCGGTATTCGCGATGGTGCCTGCATGGGTGTCGAGCAGCGGGTGAATGATATCCTGCAGGTGGGCACGCCGAAGGCGGAGGGTGTTTTCCTCATCCGCCCCGACCAGTCGCGAGAAGCCGACGATATCGGCGGCGAGGATCGTGGTCAGGCGTCGTTCCATCCGGGTTCCCTTGTCTGGGATGGGGGGAGTGTAACCTTGGTTCGGGAAAAGCGGGAAGGATTGTTTTGGGGGCGCACCGGGGTGACCCCCGGCCTACGCTTGCCAAGCCGTCGGGATTTCTTAGGCTGCGGTGCGTAACCTGACGGAGCCTGTGCCATGTCCCTTGCCGCGATTGTTGATCTTGAAGCGCATCCGATTGGGGATGCCGGGTTTGCGCGTGCCTGTCAGGAAACGCTGGACCGGGACGGGGTGCTGGTGCTGGCGGATTTTCTGACCGCCGAGGCATTGGCGGCGATCCATGCGGAGGCGGTGGCGGGGCGGAAGGATGCTTATTTCTGTGCGCAGAACCATTCGGTGTATTTGACGCCTTTTGACTCCGCTTATGCGGAGGACCATCCGGCGAACCGGCAGGTCGTGTCGTCGAAGGGGTGTATTTGTGATGATCAGGTGGGGGCGGAGTCGCCGTTGCGGTTGTTGTATGACGCGCCGGTGTTTCGGGGGTTTGTGAAGGCGGTGACGGGGCAGGCGGGGCTTTACCCCTATGCCGACCCGCTTTCGTCGATCAACATTCACTATGCGGAGCGGGGGCAGGAGCTGGGCTGGCATTTCGACAATTCGTCGTTTGCGATCACCCTGCTGATCCAGAAGCCCGCCGCCGGGGGGCGGTTCGAGTACCTCAAGGACCTGCGGGATGCGGGGGCGGGGGAGATGAATTTTGAGGGCGTGGGGGCGCTCTTGGACGGGGCGGTTGAGCCTGCGGTGTTGACGATGGAGCCAGGGACGCTGGTGCTGTTCCGGGGGCGGAATTCGGTGCACCGGGTCAGCTCGAACGAGAGCGACGTGACGCGGATGCTGGCGGTGCTGGCGTATAATGCTGAGCCGGGGGTGGCGCTGTCGGAGAGTGCGCGGCAGACGTTTTATGGGCGGTTGGGGTAGGGTGGGGCAGGATGAAACCCGGCACAGACGCGGACTAATCTACCAAAATTCTCATGGACTCGAGGAGCAGTGCCTGCCAGCATCGGGCATCAAATAATAGAGAGCCTTTTCCATTGCGTATCTCTTAGCGCGGTCTAGCAGGCTGCTGAAGAACTCTCCTCGACAGGCGCTTTAGCGCGTGATTCAAGCTTTTTGCCGAGGTTTGGAGGT
>NZ_JBFNXX010000053.1:0-7557 GCF_040811725.1 Sulfitobacter sediminis | reverse complement strand
CAACAGTCCAGAACCTCCGCAAACTTGCCAAGCTCAGACAAATTCCGGTGTGAAGAGCCGGGCAGAAACCGTTCGACCATCAATTCAAACGAAATCCCCGGTCGACTTTTTCAACAGCATCTTGCGCTTTGCAGACCTTCACCTTGGATTGCACACGAGGCGCACACAACCAGAGGTTAATACACTGATTCAAGAGGACAGTCTGTCCACTCCTCCATAAGTCGCGAAGCGTTCGACTCGCGGTCAATGGCCAATAGCCATCTCCGGAAGAGATGTAGGGTGAGTAGTATTGGCAAGGACAACGATTAGAAGTGTGGGGCGTTTGCCACCCCACACAGTGTTTTTTACTATGAGTGATGTTTCGGCATTTTCTGAAACACCACATAAAGGCCCGCCAGAACCAAAGCCGTTCCGACGACGCCGACATTCCACGCGGTCACAGGTTCGGTGAATCCGAACAGCCAAGGCGCCGCTACCAAAATCAAACCGTAGGAAACTCCCAGATAGGTCTGGACCAGGTAATGTTTGTTGTGGCCGTAACCCGCTAGGGTCAAAGCTAAAAGCCCCGAGAGAATGAGCAGTCCTGCATCCCCAACGAGGGCATTGCTAAGAGCCGATTGGCCGCCGAGAAGCATGAATGGCGACAAGATGAGCCAAAGCCCTGAAGCTGTGAAGGTCCATCTGAAAGCTTCACGATTTTGCATAGCGCATACTCCAATCTTTGGTTTCAGGCATGGGTTTCAGGATCCGCGAGGTTGCCAAGCCTGACAGCGATAGCCATTTCCTCATCGTCGACGAAACCATCCCCATTTGTGTCAATGTCGCCGAACATTTCCTTGGTAAGTTCAGGATATGAAACCTGAAGTTCAGCGAAGGATGCCATGCCGTCACCGTCAGTATCAATTTCGGCGGACATTGCATTGGCGGAGAACGCAACGGATGTCACAAGGCCAGCTGCGAGAATTACACTCTTCACGTTTTTTCCAATCAAGGTAAGGCAATCCATCATGGACTGCGATTCAGGTCCCGGCGCATTACATTCAGCATTTGCGCAAACTGGCCCGTTTTTTCACGCGGCCGTTGAATTTTTACACAAGGGCTTTCCTGGCAGCGTCGAGTTCGTATTTCGCCTTGATGTCATCATTCGCTTTGTGCGCGGCCTCAGCAGCGTTGTAATGTCTCCAGGCCTGCGTTCTTTTTTCACCGAAGGGTGCGCCTCCACAGCTGGTTTTAACGGACTTCATCTTTTCCGAGATGGTATCTGTATCGAGTTTCATTGGAGTGTCCTTTCTTGAGCATTCCGAGGGAAAAGAGGCGCGCGAAAAAAGAGTTTCTTTCAAGGGAACTGCCCCTTGCGCGCCGCTGAGAAACTCGAAAACACACTTCCTGCTGAATTTTCAGCGAGTGTTCTCAAGCTAACTTACATTCCAGTTTTTGACGCTTACACAGATCAGCTTGGAGCGATTTGATGTTAGAAAGCGGAGCCATCAGATACGGTTGCTTCGAGGGGCAGAGCGACTGGCAAAAAGTCGGGTCGTTGGTGCGAGCCGTCTTCAGGAATAGGCCGCTCGCGGCTCATAAAGATTGGTTCCAATGCCGCGAACAAAAGTTCGCTTCTACATCATGCCCCCCATACCACCCATGCTTTCGATGTCGGGCATACTGTGGCCACCGGACTTGACAGGTTTGTCAGCCACCATCGCTTCGGTGGTAACGAGCAGGCCTGCAACCGATGCCGCATATTCAAGCGCGATCCGAACGACCTTGGTCGGATCAATGACACCGGCATTCAACATGTCGCCGTAGTGGTCCAGCTGCGCATCATAGCCGAACGTCTTACTGGGGTTTTCAAGTACTTTTCCAGCAACGACCGAGCCATCAACACCGGCGTTTTCAGCGATCTGGCGCAACGGTGCCTGAAGCGCTTTGCGGATGATCTTGATACCCGCATCCTGATCCGCGTTGTCTCCTTTGAGACCTTCCAGAACCTTGCCCGCATGGACCAGTGCGACGCCACCGCCTGGTACGACGCCTTCCTGGACAGCCGCACGAGTTGCGTTCAAGGCGTCATCAACCCGATCCCTGCGCTCTTTCACTTCGATCTCGGTCGCACCACCAACTTTGATCACCGCAACGCCGCCCGCCAGTTTGGCCAGCCGCTCCTGCAGTTTCTCCTTGTCGTAGTCCGAGGTGGTCTCTTCGATCTGTGCACGGATTTGAGTGACACGCGAAGCGATAGCTTCTTTGTCGCCTGCGCCGTCGATCACAGTTGTAGTGTCCTTGGTGATTGTAATCTTCTTGGCATCGCCA
This sequence comes from Sulfitobacter sediminis, assembly GCF_040811725.1. Lineage (NCBI taxonomy): Bacteria > Pseudomonadati > Pseudomonadota > Alphaproteobacteria > Rhodobacterales > Roseobacteraceae > Sulfitobacter > Sulfitobacter sediminis. Next base: position 5,247 of record NZ_JBFNXX010000053.1, on the reverse strand, counting down.
AGCATGTCCATCGTGACATTTTCGAGCTTGATACCCAGTTCCTCGGAGATCACCTGTCCGCCCGTCAAGACGGCAAGATCTTCCAGCATCGCTTTGCGGCGATCCCCAAAACCAGGCGCTTTGACACCGGCCACTTTCAGGCCACCGCGCAGCTTGTTCACCACAAGGGTTGCGAGCGCTTCGCCATCAATGTCCTCGGCCATCACCAAGAGTTGCTTGTTCGCCTGCATGACAGCTTCAAGCAAGGGCACCATGGGGGCCAGAGACGTCAGTTTCTTCTCGTGCAGGAGGATGACACAATCCTCCAGGGTCGCCGTCATCTTGGCGGTATCTGTGATGAAATACGGGCTGAGATAGCCACGATCAAACTGCAGGCCCTCGACCACTTCGGTCTCGGTCTCGAGGCCCTTGTTCTCTTCGACGGTGATGACACCTTCGTTGCCGACCTTGGCCATCGCGTCCGCGATCTGTTGACCGATAGCAGCCTCACCGTTTGCCGAAATGGTTCCGACTTTGGCGATCTCAGCCGTATCGCCCACTGGCCGCGACATCGCCTTGACCTCGGCAACAACGGCGGTGACCGCTTTGTCGATACCGCGTTTGAGGTCCATCGGGTTCATACCAGCGGCGACTGACTTCATACCTTCCTTGACAATAGCTTGGGCCAAAACGGTTGCGGTGGTTGTGCCGTCGCCTGCCTCATCGTTGGTACGGGACGCGACATCTTTGACGAGCTGTGCGCCCATGTTCTCGAACGCATCCGAGAGTTCGATTTCCTTGGCGACCGTAACACCATCCTTGGTGATGCGCGGCGCTCCGTAGGATTTGTCGAGGACCACGTTGCGGCCCTTGGGGCCAAGCGTGACCTTGACGGCGTTGGCGAGCGTATTGATGCCCTTGAGCATGCGGTCACGGGAGTCCGTGCCGAATTTTACGTCTTTTGTAGACATGTCGGTATTCCTAAATGAAAAATGGGGTAGGGTTCAGTGTCGTTCAGGCCATAATGCCCAAGATGTCGCTTTCCTTCATGATCATCAGCTCTTCACTGTCGATCTTGATTTCAGTGCCCGACCATTTGCCGAACAGAATTTTGTCGCCAGCTTTGACGTCCATTGGGATACGCGCGCCTGTGTCGTCTCTTGCACCGGCGCCGACGGATACGACTTCGCCTTCCTGCGGTTTTTCTTTTGCATTGTCAGGGATGATCAGGCCGCCCGAGGTCTTTTCGTCGCCTTCAATACGGCGGACCAAGACACGGTCATGTAACGGGGTAAACTTCAAGGAAATGCTCCCTTTCGAGATTTCCGGGTAAGGGTGGCATGCGTAGGGACACATTGGCACTCGCCACACCTGGGTGCCAATTTATGAAAAGTGGCTATACCGACGGAACTCTGCAATGGGCTGTTGAACTATATTTCGCTCAAACGCGCTTTTCAGAAATCGCGGCGTAGAAGGCTGTCTACTTTACCTTCTTCCCAACAATTGCCAGCGCAGGCTTTCCTGCGAGGGAGTTGGCCGTGGCAGAGACCTTCGGTAGGTCGTGGTGCGAGCGATGTCTAGACTGGCCGAAATGACGGGTCCAGCACGGTACTGGGAAGACGGCGTGGGCACCGATGGGCATCAGCGGCGCCGGGAAGCACCGGGGCTGACGGGAACGGCGTTCCGCCAGGCGTTCAACCCCTTGCAGCGCCGACAGATCCGTTCTCCAAAACCTTCACTCCAGAAAACAACATCGCATCTCAGACAAGGACGTTCTCGAGGTACGTCGCCAAAGGCCCGTCCGCGGGCGATGTCCGAAAATGCTACGTCGACCGAGGTTTTGTTCGCGATCATGTCAAATCCGCGCTGACTTCCGTGCGCATAGCCGACGTCCCTGTCGGTCGTGGAGGCATGCCCGCGTTCTCAGCAGCATGGATTGACGCCATGTCACGTGCACCTAAACGCGCCGGGTTCCGGTCCAGGACATCCCTGTCAGACTGGGGCGTCCGGCGCCCCGAATAGAGATGTCGCATATGTGCTGCAGAGACCCCGTCGGCCTCCATCACGAGGCGCACCATCGGATCAGCCAGCATTTCCTCAAGGAAGAAGTCGGACAACGCTCTGCCGGTCAGCTTGTCCCGCGCGCGAGCGTGGTCGAGGTCGGCAAGAGAAACAGTCAGGATTCTCTCCAGTCCAGGATGCGATGTCCGGGGATGAAGCTTCACCAAGACGGAGGCGTTCCAGGCTTCGGGATCCACGTGATCCGGTGGAGGCACCAGTTCCGTTTCAATCTCGTACTCGCCCGCCTGAAGCGTCTCGGCAAAGCCTGGAACGGTGAAAGGTCGGGAGAAAACCGCGATGGTCTTGCTCGTCAGATCTTCCATTGGCGCGATCCTTTCGCTTGGTGTTGCAGGTGGTCTGCGCCCCAATTTTGTATAGGACGTATAGGGCGCGTGGTCCGTGGACGTCTCAAGACTTCTTGGATTTCGCTGGTATGTCCTTGCTTGCAGGCTTGGACTCGTTCTCCTTGGCAGGGGTCTTGGCTATCTCCTCAGGCTTCGGCTTCATTGCAGCCGCAGCCCGGGCAGTCAGGTCCTTGAAAGACATGTCATCGATCCTTTGATTGACCGACGGCAACTCCTCGTCCATGTCGGACCGGGACCCTTGCCGTTGGTATTATGTATATGGGGACTGGCGACCGGATTTACGATGCCCAGTCGAAAAAGAAACCAGGGCCAGGTCAACTCATCTGTCCAGACGTCGAATTGTGTCAGTGTAATCAGCCCGAATGTCTGCGTCAGAGGCACGTCAGCGGCATCCCGACCGCGCGCGATCAGAATCCGCCCAATGCGCGGCCTGTTGTTTCGTGGATCGAAGACCCACCAGCGGCCGCCAAGAAAGACCTCCATCCAAGCTGCGAAATCGTCAGGCGGATGAGGCTCCGATTGACCGAATTCGCTCAGATAGCCGGTGCAGTAACGCGCGGGGATGTTCATGCAGCGGCAGAGAGCGATAGCGAGATGAGCGAAGTCCCGGCAAACACCCTGCCGTCCAGCCAGCGTTTCATAAGCTGTGCGAGTGGCGCTCGCCTGCATGTAGTCGAACGAAACGGCAGAGTGTACGAAGTCGCAGATCGCCTGGACACGCGTCCAGCCAGGCGGCGTCTTTTCGAAACGGCGCCATGCCTCTTCCGACAGTAGATCGGTGTCGCAGTAGCGACTGCCAAGAAGATAGAACAAGGTGTAGAAGAGCAGGTCCTGAACGGCGTGCTGTGCAGCCTCGGACGTTGTCGGATCGAGCAGTCCGGTGTCGCGGAAGATACCGTCGGTGGACACAGTGAAGTCCCCCCCGGGGCCACCATCCGCGTGCACCAGTTCCCGAACCCATCGCGATAGCTTTCCAGCGGCACGCTGGGCTGAGTCACGAGATAGTCGGGTTCCAGATCGCCGAATCGCGAAAAGTGCACGTTCAGCATAGCTATGATGGGTGTCGGCTGGGTCAGCCGATAGCGCAGGCGACAGCCTATCCGCATCCGTACACCAGAAGTTTCGGCCGGGCGTGATCTGGGGGTGCTATTGTCCAAGAATACACTCTCCGTCCGAGAGTTGAAAACTGCGGTCGCACCGCCAGTTGTTTCCCGATCGGTCGAGATGGGCGTTTGCGGGCATGTCAATTGCGACACAGGCGTCGTCCACCGCCGCAAAGCCCCGTTCGCACCGCCACCCGGGCCCGTAGGACTCTTGGTAGAGATAGGCATTTGCGGGAAGCGCTACGGGATCACATCGGCCATCGATCTCGAAGAAGCCCCTATTGCAAGCCCATTCGGCACCATAGTCGGCATTAGTGAGGTAGCCGTTTTCGGGCACCCCAATCGGAACGCAGGAGTCGGTCAAGGCCGTGAAGCCGCGCTCACATTCCCAGCCGGAACTCGAAGTGTTTTCCGTGAGGTATGCGTGTTCCGGAAGGACAATCAGAACGCAGGTCTCACGATCCTGCCGATATCCGCGATCGCATTTCCAGTCGAAGCCCGATGATCGAAGAAAGGCATTCTCGGGAACGGGGATCGCCTCGCAGGAAACACCTCCCACTTTTTCATAACCTCGCTTGCACGCCCAGCCCGAGCCGTGAGACCGGCCAGTTACGTAGGCGTTCTCGGGGACGTCGATGGCAGCGCAATCCTCGCCATTAAAGCGGTAACCGAGCGTACAGTCCCAGCCAACGCCATAGTTCTGCGCCTCTGCGTTGTCGGGCATCGGTCCAGTGCCGTCTTGAGCAAAGACTGGGAAGGCCACAGACGCGATGATACCGGCCGCGGCAATCAGTTTATTGATCAGTCTTGGTAGCGAATTGGCGTTTGCCTTATTGTCCTGTCTCATCGGCTTTTCCCTTGCAGGCCAAGGTCCGCATGTCGCCGTTCGTTCATTCAGCGAACCCAGGCAGTGCGTTCCAGTTTGGCGCCCGGGGCGGGTGAAGCGCGGAGGCGTATTCTCGAACTCAGGTCTTGGCGGCATGCCTTCGTTCTCGGCCACCTGAATCGGGAAATCTTGGGGGACCGTCGGATGGACGCGGTTGGTCATCGCAGGGACAACTTCAGCAATGCGGCAGCCGCAACCGCCTGTTCCTTCTGGAAGTAGTCAGCACGAAACTTGCCATCGACCTTCAACTCCCAGATCCCATTTCTTTCGCGTATCCGAACCCGGTCCGGACGCGCGGATCGTTCCTGAAAAGGGCCCGGCCATCCTTGGCCTTTCGGCAGCGCGGGTTGCTCATCAATCTCTTTGTGCTCCTTCAGTATGGGCGCGCGCGCCTCTCCGAGGAGCATCATGGCGCGGATGAACTCTTCCGCATAATCATCCGTTTCGCGGTGGTCATGTTCGTGCCTGGCCATACGCATCGGCTCGACGAACCGTGCTCTCAAATGATCGATAAACCGCGGCTCCGAGCGGGCCATGTATGCGATTAGAGCTTGCAGGATCCGTTCATGGGCGAGCACACGCCGTTCGAGGTCGGTGGTCTCTGCGGTCGTCCTGGTAGGATATTTGACTGAAGTCATAGCGTATTGTCCTCCTCGCTGCGCGGTGCGACGCTGGATGTCGTGTCCTCGAGGGTGGGCAGGCAGGCCGTCGCCTCGTCGCGATCCAACTCTTGCCATTCACCTTACAGCCAGTCGGACATCGGGTGCTGACGCAGGTTAGAGCGGTTCCATCTTTCGTTGAATCAAAGGGGATTCCCATGAGGTGTGTTTTCTGATTCATCCTGTTCAGGAGG
>NZ_JBFNXX010000052.1:0-7655 GCF_040811725.1 Sulfitobacter sediminis | reverse complement strand
TGAAGAGCCGGGCAGAAACCGTTCGGCCATCAATTCAAACGAAATCCCCGGTCGACTTTTTCAACAGCATCCGGACAGACCCGCCGTTCGGAGTCTGGCTCGCAGAGTCTGTTTTGCACGCTTAGCGACAGCAGCGAGCAGCACTACTGTCGGAAACCGGTCAGTCGCTCGGGGTACTGTAAGAGTGGTAGCTGCAAAACGAAGTGGACGTTCAGTTCCAAGATTGAAGCGACCGTTCGCTGAACAAATGGCGGTCTAACATGCCGCGGTGACAATGATCTCGACTTTCAGTTCAGGACGAGCCAGCTTTGCCTCTCCGCATGCCCGCGCGGGCGCACGGCCTTCCGGAACCCAAGCGTCCCAGACAGCATTCATCTCGGCAAAATCCGCCATATCGGCGAGCCAGATCACAACCTGCAACATCTGATCCTTCGAAGATCCCGCCCTGTCCAAAAGAGCCTCGACCCTGCCGAGGCAGTCTTTGGTCTGATCCGTGACAGTTGCCCCTTCGCCGACTTGCCCGCAGAGGTAGGCGACACCGTTGTGCTTGACAATCTTGCTCATGCGTTGACCGGTATCGATGCGTTCGATCATGTCATGCTCCTATTCCGCGGCATCCTGGTTTCCGTCTTCCATGCCGGCCAATTCACCAAGAGTGACCGGCTTGAGCGGAGGGCGTATGCGGTAGTAACCCGTTTCATCTGGCGATGCATCGTTGGCTTCTGCCAGCAGTGTCGTCACGGTCAGACCACAAAATCGTCCCTGGCAGGGTCCCATGCCCGCCCGGCCGAAAGCCTTGGCTTGGTTCGGTCCCAGACAACCAAGTTTGGCATAGCTGCGGATGTCACCGGCGCGAACCTCTTCACAGCGGCAGATGATCGTGCTGTCGGCGGGCGAGAGTGCCTGAGAATATGGTGGGTAAGCCGCATCCAGAAACGGCCGGATCGCCATCTCGCGCCTGCGCGCCTTCTTAAGCGGTGCCGCGTCGAGATCGCATTCCTTAGCGGACAGGTGGCCCGAAAGGGTGGCAATCTGCAGGGCCGCAAGTCGCCCCGCGATCTCGGCCACAGATGCGCCGCCGATGCCCGCGCCATCACCCGCGATAAACACCCCCGGCACATCGCTTTGGCCCCAATCGTCCAACACCGGTGCAAAGGCCTTCTGGTCCGTTTTCCACAGGTGCTCGATGCCGAGTGAACGGGCAGCCTGGGTATTAGGCACAACCCCGTGATGGAGAAGAACGGTGCCACAAGCCACGTGCTGGTTTCGGCCTTTGTGAGTAAATCGCACGCCAGTAGCACGTTCCGTGCCTTCGATGGAAATATCGGTAGCCCCCGCGTATCGTGGAACGCCTGCGCGGCGAATTTCAGTCAGCATTTTCAGGCCCTTGGCCAAATATGTCCGCCCCCGGATTGCTCCGACGATGTGCTGTGCCGCGCCCAGCATGTCGGTGTGGGTCTGGGTTTCGACCATGGCGGCAGGCGGCGTACCTGCTCGCACCATCTGGGCGGCGATCAAATAGAGCAGCGGGCCAGAGCCAACCAAGACCGCGTCACGGGCCAGCAGACCCGACTGTTTGAGCAGGATTTGCCCGGCCCCGGCAGTCATGACACCCGGCAAGGTCCATCCCGGTATTGGCATGGGCCGTTCCAGCGCACCGGTTGCCAGCAAGATGCGTTCGGCCCCGATCTGCGCGCCACGCCCGTCCCGCGAATAGGAGATGCGGAACCCGTCCTCGATGGCCCAGACGACGGCACCTGCAATATGGTCAATGCCGCTTTTCGCTAGGCCCGCCGTCAGCCCTTTGCCAATGGCGTAGTCCGGACCCAGAATGTCCCCGCGCAGAGGTACCACGCGATCAACATCGCGGTATATCTGACCGCCAGCGCGGGGTTGTTCGTCCAGCAGCGCCACGTTCAGACCATGCCTGGCTGCTTCAGTCGCTGCGGCCATTCCTGCGGGTCCTGCCCCAACGATTGCAAGATCATACTGGCGCATCTGAGGCCTCCAATACGTGCGGTCGCGAGATCTGCATGCCCGCGGCGACCTCGATCATGCAGGCTTGGCGCAGCACCCCGTCGATTTCTACAAGGCAATCGAAACAGGCCCCCATCATGCAGAACGGGCCCCGGGGTGCGCCCGAGACGGGCGTCGTGCGAAATGTACCAACACCTGCGGCCAGTAGCGCCGCGGCAAGGTTCGCGCCTTCTGGCAGGCTCAGCGTCGCGCCGTCGAAGCTGACCTCGACGCGTGGCCCGGTTTCGAGTTCAAGAAACGGCGAAGCGGTTTTCACTGAACACCTCCAGATCAGGCGCGGCATCCGTACCTTCCAGCCAATCGGGCAGCAGGCGGGCATGAGCCGCAGCAAGGGTGATGCCGCTGTGGCAGGTCACAAGAAATGCGCCGGGCATCTCTTGGCTTTCTTGGTAGATCGGCAGTCCGTCGGGCGACAGGATGCGCAGCGCCCCCCAGGACCGGACCAATTGCGCCTTTGCCAAGGCGGGATATGCGGCAATTGCATCGGCGGCGAGGCCGGAGAGGCCAGGTTGCGTGACACGGTCGTCGAGGCCGACCTCTTCATTGGTGGCGCCGATCTGTATGCCGCCTTCGTCCACCTGCCGCGCGATCAGCGACGGACGGTTGATCAGTTTCGGCAACTTCTCGGTGATCAGCACCTGTCCGCGTTGCGGGCGGATCGGGGCCTTGAAGCCCATCTTCGGGCCAAGTTGCGCAGCGCCGAGACCGGCGGACAGAACGACCTTGGCAGCGCTGACAACGGTGCCGTCGGCGCAGGTGATGCGAAAACCGTCGGGTTTGGTGACCTCCGTCACCATCTTGCCATTGAGAACCCGCCCGCCCATCCGGCGCACATCGGCAGCCAGGGCCATCAGCAGTTTCAACGGGTTTGCGTGGCCGTCCTGATGATGCAGGATCGCCCCCACAACCTTGGGTCCGATATGCGGTTCTTCCTTGCGCAGGGCATTATGGCCCAGAACCTCATAGGGATAGTCACCGCCCAGCTTGGCCTTGAGAACCTCGTATTTCTTGACCGTTTCTTCCAGGCTCTTTTCGGAGAAATGCAGGTCATAGCCGCCGTTCTGTTCCAGCGGCACAGCATGGCCGGTATGATCCCCAAGCTCCTTGGCGAATTCGGCCCAGATTGCAGCCGACTCCTGCGACCAGCGGGCATAGCGGGGCTGGTTCATGCCCTTGGACTGGACCCAGACCAGGCCGAAGTTGCCCCGGCTGGCCCGGAATGATCCATCGTCGCCATCCAGCACCGTCACCGTCAGCCCGCGCCGCAGCAGGCCCCAGGCAACCGAGAGGCCAACAACGCCGCCTCCGATGATGGCATAATCGGTTTCCATGATCGTGTTCCGATGGTGAAGGATGGGCTGTCAGGGCGACCTCATGCCGCCCTGACGGGTTTTGGCTCAGTTACCGGCGGCGGCAACCTTGTCGAGGATCGCCTGACCCCACTCGACACCCACATCTTCCAGAACCGCGGGCCAGACTTTTTCACGGGTTGCTGCGGCCATGGCGGCCAGATCGTCGGCGCTCAGCTTGGCAACGGTGGCACCCAGCTCATCGACAAGGCGCTGTTCGTTCTTGCCCTGATCGGCCTCGGCCACTTCCCAGCGGGTTGCCTCAAAGGCTGCTGCCTGTTCCTTCAGCGCGGCCTGATCCTCGTCGGACAGCTCGGCAAGGCTGCCGTTGGAAATGATCATGTACCAGACTTCGAAATGGGTGTTGGCCGGGATGTAGGTCTTGGTCACGTCGCGGAACGACGCATAGTACCCTTCGGCACCCGACCCGATCACGCCGTCGACAACACCGGTCTGAACGGCAGTGAAGGCCTCCGAGAAGGGGATCGGCGCGGGGATATAGCCTAGGGCTTCGCCGGTCAGCTGGAAGCTCTTGATGCCGGGCACACGCACCTTGATGCCGTTCGGATCAACCGAGCCGGGGTTTGCGTTTTCCACGTTAAGCGAGATGCCACCGAAATAGACCGGATAGGCCGCCAGCATCGTGATGTCCTGCTCGGCGTAAAGCTCTGCCATGGTTTCACGCACGACACCGCCGGGGCCATAGACCGCGCGGGCCTGATCCCAGTTCCCGGCAAGGTAGGGGAAGGAGCTGATCTGCATACGCCGATCGGCGGCAGTCGCGGCGGGCTGGGTCGCCATGTCGATGGCACCCACGCTGATGCGTTCCTGCACGGTGGTGTAATCGCCCAGCGCCGAGGCCGGGAAGATGTTGATCGTGACGTCGCCGCCGGTTGCCTCTGCCACGGCTGCGGAAAAGGCGCGCAATTCCACGTCGATGGTGGCGTCCTGCGGGCGGACGTGGCTCATCTTGAGATCAGCGGCGGTTGCGATAGTGCCAAGCGCCATGAGGGCGGCGGTGGCGGTGGTCAGGAATGCATGTTTCATTACGGGTTTCCTCCTAGTTGGGATGCATTTGAGCGGGTTGGATTCAGGGGGCCACGTCGTAGCCGAAGAGACGTGGCAGGTAGAGCGACAGGTCCGGCCAGAGCGAGGTGAGGAAGACCACCGGCACATAGCCAAACAGGATGAGTTTCATCGCAGGCGGTATGACTTTCGTCACCTTCACGTTGCCAATGCGCGCGCCCAGATAAAGGATCGAGGCATAGGGCGGAGTAACCCCGCCCATCGCGGTGTTGACACCCATGATCGCGGCGAACTGCACGGGACTTACCCCAATCGCCTGCATCAGCGGCAAGAGCAGCGGCGCAATCAGGATGATCGCGGTTACGTCATTTACGACCATGCCAACGAGGAAGAGCATGATGTTGATCATGATCAGCAGGACGATCTTGTTCTCGGTGATCGAGAAGATGCCCTGCACCAATTGCTGCGGGATGCTTTCGTAGACGAACATCTGGCTGAGGATCATGGAGAAGAGGATCATCATCATGATCGCGCCCACGGCAGTGGCGGCCTCTTTCCCGGCGAGCAGGAAGTTGTTCCACTTCAGTCCCTTGTAGATCAGGAACCCGACCGGCACCGCGTAGATCACGGCGACAGCGGCGGCCTCCGTCGGGGTCATCACGCCGCCGTATATGCCGCCCAGGATGATGACCGGCATCAGGAGCGCCGGGAAGGCATGGAAGCCGCGCCGGGCGACCTCGCCCGATAGTTCCGAAAAGGAGGGCTTCTCATCGAGGATCAGGTTGAACTTGCGCGCCATGAAGAGGTTGATCACGGAGAATGACGTCATGATCAGCAGGCCGGGGCCAAGCGTGGCAAGGAAACAGGCGAGGATCGAGGTGTCGGTGACCCATCCATAGACGATCATCGTCACCGACGGCGGGATCAGGAGCCCGAGGATCGAGGAATTGGCGATAAGCGCGGTCGCATATTCGCGCGGGTATCCGCGCTTTTCCATCTCCGGGATCAGCAACGGGCCGATGGCGGCGATCCCCGTCAGGCCAGAACCGGAGATTGCCCCAATGACCGCACAGGAGACGGCTGCAACGACGCCAAGTCCCCCGCGCACATGGCCGATGAAGGCGTTGACGAAGCGCAGTAGGGAGGCGGCGATCCCGCTTTCGGACATGACTGTGCCCGCCAACACGAAGAGAGGAATGGCAAGCAGGACCGGGTTGCCCAGCTGCTGCATGCCCCAGAGCATCATGCCTTTCATGGTCACGTCGCCCAAGAAATACATGACCATCAGGGCCGACCCGAAGCAGTAGGGCAGCGGCACGCCAAGCGTGAGCGTGATCACCAGCAGGGCGATGGCGAGAAGGGCAATCTCGATCATAGCGTACCTCCGGTGCGCAGGCTTGCGATGTGGCGCATCAGGTGCATCGCGGTATAGGCCATCATCAGCCCCAGACCGATGACCAGGGCCACGTCAGAGTAGAAGGTCGGGATGTAGAGCGTCGGGCTTTCGCGCCAGACGCGCCAGGCGTACCTGGTGTAGTCCCAGGCCCAGGAGAGCAGCCAGAGACCCACAATCAGGCTTATCACCTCGCCAACGATGGCCAGAATGGTGTGGCCACGGTTTGTCTTGATGAAGATTTCCAGGACATTGGCGCGGATATGGGTGTTCTCGCGCGAGGCGTTGACTGACCCAAGGATGTAAAGCCAGATCGTCGGATAGGCCATCGTCTCTTCCAGGCCCATGACCGGCACCTGCAGGACATAGCGGGTGATGACCTGAACGAATTGCCCCAGGGCCACGGATAGGATCAGGGCCGTGAGCAGATATTTCGAGAACGTGTCCATAAGCCCCCCAGCGTCTCGCGAATTCTCCGCGTGAACTGCTCCAGCATTCCACTCGACAGATCGCATCAAATCAATTTAATAATAACTTTAACTGCATAAATTGGATTTATGATCGGTGCACCTGTCCCTTAGGCAACTCGCCACGTTCCGTGAAGTCATGCGGTCAGGCTCGATCAGCCAGGCCGCACGCACGGTGGGCCGAACCCAGCCCGCTGTATCGACCATGATCCAGACGCTGGAGGACCAGCTTGGCTTTGCCCTGTTCCTTCGGTCCCATGGAAAGCTGACACCCACACCGGAGGCACAGTTTTTCCTTGAGGAATGCGAGGATATCCTCGGACGGGTCGAACGCACCGAACGCACGGTCCAGCGGATCAGCTCGTTGCAATCGGGCAAGCTAAAGATCGCCTGCCACCCGGCGGCCTCCAGCGTGTTCCTTCCCCGGCTGATGACCGGCTTTCTAAAGGATCGGGAGGATCTGGATGTTTCGCTCATCATGCGCTCGTCAGACGTGATCGAGGACCTGATCGCATCCCAGCAATACGACCTGGGGTTTGCGGAAACACCGCAGCCGCGCTCATCCATCAGGCAAACAGATTACGACCTCGAATGCGTCTGTGTCTTGCCAAGAGGCGATCCGCTGGCGAAAGCCGAGTTCGTCACGCCAGGGGATCTTGACGGTCGCCCCATGGCCGTCCTTTTCGATGATCATGGGACAGCAGTTCAGACCGAGGCCGCGTTTCGTAACAGCGGATGCCACCTGAACAAACGCCTTGAACTGCGTACCTTCCTTCCAGGTCTCCAATTCGTCGCGGCAGGTGTCTGCGTGATGGTCTGCGACATGATCACGGCCTACAGCCACCTTACCCAAGCGCCCCAAGACCAACGTCTGCCGATCCGGCGCTTCAGCCCCAAGATATCAAACAGCGTCTCCATCCTGACGCCCGGCTACGCCACACAATCCATGGCAGCCAAAGCATTCATTGCCGAACTCCATGCAGCAGTTGAGCAGATGCAGCTCGGAATTCTTGACGCGTTGAGTTAGTGACCAACTGTCGGGGTTCGTCTTTCGCTCAACCGTTCTACAAGCAATCGGAAGTGAGCGCGATATGACTGAAGTTCATCTTTGAGCATTGGTGAAGGGCAGTTTTGACGGTCCGCATTGTGGCATCGTCACCAATCGGAGAACGAAAAAATGGGTCGCCCGAATGAGCAGCAATTTCAATTTCTTTGCGCTTCGCTTCACGATGTACTGGTTGCAGCATTCGACAGATTGGGCTCGTTCCAGCCATTGGCTGCGCGTACCATAAAGGTCTGCTAAGCAGAGATAGTGTTGAAGAAGTCTGGGTCAGAGCTGCCGATGAGCGAAGCCCAAAGCCGCAAGGCCGCTCCTCTCAGCCT
>NZ_JBFNXX010000051.1:0-7958 GCF_040811725.1 Sulfitobacter sediminis | reverse complement strand
ATCATCGCCAGATCTCCCTTGCCTCAGGGCAAGTGAATCAGCCGATCACGCAACGCTCAAGCAGAGTTTTTCAACAACATCTCCGCAACTCGGTCATCGAGCTTGATCTTGGGAATTTCTGCTGTCGACAAGAAGCGGACGTTCAGGCCCGAAACCGCGTTTTGACGGCCCTGGATGACCGCTCAGCGCCCAACAGCGGTCACCTGACCGGAACGCTCAGATGTCTCCTTCGAGCCCGAAGCAGAGCTTGTGCAGCCGCGCGAAGGTTTGCGGTCATGGAACAGAAACGGTCGCCAATCGGAAGACCTCGATGGGTTCCCGAAGACCCTTGAGGCTCAATTCTCCTCGAGACTCGACTTGGAACTCGTCTTCCACTGCAATGGCTGCTTTGGGGCTGAGAAGGATTTCGCCGTCGTCAGCTTCGTCGCATAGCCGCGAAGCGAGGTTGATTGCCGTGCCGGAAGCCGTGTAGTCGAACCGGCCTTCGAACCCGACCATGCCGACGGTTGCGTATCCCAGCGATACCCCGATACCGAAGCCCAGCCTGTAGCCCATTCGCTTCCAAGTGCGGCAGAGCTCTTCCATCCGCGCCCGCATCGCGATGGCCAGCCGGACGGCATCGCCCGCCGGGTCGTCGCAGGGCAGGGGATCGTTGAAGAGCACCATGATCCCATCGCCCATCCGGTGATCGACGCCCGCGCCATGGGAGTTGATGAGCTTGCCCAACTCTTCGTGATAGGTCTGCAGGACCTCGATAGTCTCTTCCGGTTCGGCGGTTTCGCAGAAGGCGGTGAAGCCGCGGATATCGCAGAAGAGAACGCCCAGCAGCACCCGGTGGCTCGACAACATGTTTTCGGAGCCAGAGGTGACGATAGTATCGGCCACGGCCGCGGGCAGAAACCGTTTCAGCCGACCCATCCGCTCAATTTCACCCACCTGTTCGTCGACGCGCTTCTCGAGTGAAGTATTGAGAGATAACACCTCCTCTGTCTTTTCTTGCAGGGCTCTGAATTGTCTGGCGTTTTCGATCGCGATCACCGCCTGGGCCGCGAAGGTCTCGATCAGGGCGACTTCGCTCTCCAGAAACGGCCGGACTTCGTGCATCCGCATCACGGTTATGCAGCCGATAGCTTCGTTGTCGATCAGCAACGGAACGCCCAGAGATGTCCTGAGGCCCCATTCATCGACGAGTTCGACACGAATTGGATCACCCTGCCGGTAAAGCTCAGTGTCGCGCGCGTCTGTGATCTGAGCGGGCCGACCTGTCAGGACCGCATCCGAAGACGTATGGCCTGACGTGATCGAGTGGGTTTCGCCCAGATCGCTCTGGCGTCGTGCCCCTACAGTTGCCATCAGCGTCAAACTGGTGCGTTCCGCGTTCGCCATCAGAATCGTCGCGCTGTCAGCGCCACACAGACGGGTGGCACAGTCGAGGATCGCGTCGAATACAGGCTTTTCTGCGTCCCTGCTACGACTTATGACTCCAAGAATTTCTGCGGAGGCCTTCTCGCGCTCTAGCCTTTCTTGAACTTCGCGGAACCGTCGCACGTTCTCGATAGCGATCACCGCTTGGGCGGCGAAGGTTTCGACCAGTTTGATCTGCTCGGGTGGGAACGGGCGGATCTCGCGGCGGTACAGATTGATGGTCCCGATTGCCCGTTCACCGCGGATCAACGGGATCACCAGATAAGTGCCGACCTTCTCCAGTTCGGCCAACTGCGCACGGCGGTGGTCAGAAGTATCGGGTAAATCCGAGCTCGACAGATCATCTACCTGAATAACCAGCCGATTTCTGATTGCCTTCGACGTCATTAATGCAGAGCCTTCGATGGGCTCCAGTTGCGTATCCCAGACCCGTGCCATTTCGGAAGTTGCACCGCGATGCGCGGGGACCCGGAAATGCGTGCCTTCGTCATTCACAAGACTCAAGAAAGCAAGAGGCGCATCGCAGAGCCTACAGGCGCTCTCAAGGATCGTGTCAAAGACAGGCTTTTCATTGTCGCGAGATTGGCTGATGACCCCCAGGATCTGTCTTGTCGCCTCTTCCCGCTCCAGTCGCTTTTGCACCTCGCGGAACTGTCGAACGTTCTCGATAGCAATGACCGCCTGTGCCGCAAACGTCTCGACCAGAGCTATTTCCTCTGCCGAGAAAGGGTTCACCTCTTGCCTGAAAAGAACGATGCATCCAACGCTCTTGCCGCCGGTCCGCAGGGGCGCGGCTAGCAGCGTGCGCATCTTCTCCGTGTCCACCGAAGCAACCGTCAGCGGATTGCCAGAGATGTAGTTCTCGGATTTCCGAAGATCGTGAATATGGACCAGCTCGCCCGTTCGCACCGCCTTTACGTGATAATGTGGCCCTTTCATGGACCAAACCCAACGATCTGAGGGGATGACCCGCTCACTCGCACCTAACGTTGCCACTTCGCGCAGATGCAAGCCGTCTTCGTCCAGCATATCCAAGTCTGCAAAAGGCGCATTGCACAGACGCGCAGCACTTCTCAGGATGACGTCGAAGACGGGCCCTTCGTTGGCACGACTTCGGCTGATGACGTCGAGAACTTCCCTAGTGGCGGCTTCGCGCTCCTGTGCCATTGCGAGCTGGGCAAGCAAATTTTCCCTGTCTGCCCGCTCTTGCATTGACTGTCCCCGATCCCACTGCGACCTGTAATGACCATAATCATCGTAATGTTCGCTAGCCAGAAAATTGCAATGACGTGAGTTCGTGGAAGGCCGTTCAGTCCGCATGCGAGACGTCGAACGCAGTCGCACCGAATGGCCGATTTTGGTATTTGCGGTTGTTGCAGCCAAGAAGCGGACGTTGCCGTAGCGCGGGCCAGTCATGAGTGGCGGATGAAGGCGGATTTTGAGGTCCTTTGATAATAGCACTCAGATTAAGGATGCGAACCGAAGCTGAGATGTCGGAACCTGGTTTCAATTTTGCGCAAGACCAAAACGCTTGCGTGCGTCTCGACTTTGGGCCTAGCGTGGCTGAGACACGCAGCAGATAACTTCACATCGCATCGTTGTCTTGGAGGATTTCTCTCGTGCACATGCGATGGGTCATTCTGTTTGTGCTGTTCTTCGCCCGGACGATCATGGCCATCCAATTTCAGTCCGTGGCGGCGCTGTCTCCGTTCATCATGGACAGCCTAGCGATAACGCTTACGGAGATAGGGATCCTGATCGGTCTCTACTCGGGGCCCGGTATTATTGTCGCCGTTGCAGGCGGTGCGGTTGCAAACTGGTTCGGTGACAAGCGAACAGTCACCGCAAGTCTGGTGCTCATGGTCGTCGGCGCAGCGATATTCACGACAACGACGACCCTTGCATGGGCTATTTTCGGCCGGATCATTTCAGCCGTCGGCGGACTGGTTCTCAACGTTGTGATGACAAAGATGGTCATCGACTGGTTCGCCGGGAGGAATGTTTCAACGGCTCTGGCGATCTTTATCAGTTCCTGGCCCGTCGGGATCGCGCTAGGTCTGCTGATCCTGCCGCCCCTCGCCGCCAGCACGGATTTGCGGACGGCCTGGATGGCGCTATCGATCCTCACCGGGGCGGCCCTTCTGTTCTTCGCCTCCGTCTACAAGGTACCGCCCGGCGCGGTACCGGGTAACGCGCGGATCAGCTTCTCCTCTCTCCCCTGGACGCCACTGGCATTCGCCGCAGTTCTCTGGGGCCTCTACAATTGCGCATTCTCGATGATCTTCAGCTTCGGCAGCCTTGTTCTCGCCGAGCGCGGCTTGCCGGTCATCGCGGCCAGTTCCGCGATCAGCTTCTACATCTTTGCGGGCGCGATATCGATCCCGGTCGGAGGATGGCTGGCGGATCGGACCGGTCAGCCTGATCGGATTATCCTCATAAGCTTGGTTGGTGGCATGCTCGTCTTTCCGGCAGTTCTTTATCTGCCAAACAGCTTCCTGCTCGCGGCACTTGTGCTGGGCGGCCTGCTGGCCGGGCTGGCACCTGGGCCGGTGGTTTCCATGCCCGGCCTCATCCTTGCGCCCGAGATGCGCGCCTTCGGGACCGGCGTATTCTACTCGATATACTATGTGCTCATGATGATTGCCCCAGCTTTGGCGGGCAGCCTTGCCGATCATGTCGGCAATGTAAGCGTCGCCTTCGTTCTGGGTGCGGGCATGATGCTGCTCGCGATCTTTGCACATTGGGCGTTTCAGCAAACCGCCTCTCCGCTACAAAGCGCAGGATCGTGACACGTCTACTGCAACGGCAAGAGGCAAGGCCCTGTGGCGCGCGGGATTGGGTTGCGCGATGACAACCTGCAGGGAAAGGCCATGATAGACGGTGATTTCGCGGAGACCGAGAATGGCAGGATCCTGGCCGGGATGGCCCGAAAGTCCCGCATGATCTTTTTCACGGGGCTGCCAGCCTCCGGCAAATCGTTCTTTCTTCGTGCGCTGATCTCGATGGCAGGGGCTGCAGGGCGCCGCGTCCATTTGATGCGCTGGGATGCGGGGCTGGCCTCGTTTCAGACCGATGAAATCCTGGCGCGTTACCCCGATGTCGCCGACGGAAGCCATCCGATCATCCGACTGGCGGCCGGATTGTGGGGACGACAGGCCGTCGCGCGCTGGCTGGACAGGCATCCGGATCACGCGGACCTTCTTGTCGGGGAGGTCCCCATAGTCGGAAACAGGTTTTCCGAATTGGTGAAAGTGCTTCCCGACGCGGTCGAGCCAGCCTTGGCGTCGCAAAAGACGGCCTTTCTTTATCCTGTCCCGACCGAGGAAATGCGGGCAAAGCTGGAAGCCCTTCGGAGAGAGACATTCGCGAACCCAAGGCACCCGGATGAGGCCAAGGATGCGCCTCCCGCCACCATGGAGCTGGCCTGGAGGCTGACCTGCGCGAAGTCAATCGAACTCGGGCTGGTACAACCGCCAGAAGGCGAAACTACGCCCGCATATGACGCGGCATTGTACCGCCGGTTCTTCGACCATCTGCTCCGGCATCGGAACGCTCGGGCGCTGCACGTGGACATGTTCTATGCGAGCAGCGGATCAGCCCACGATATTCAGGGGGGCGTTTCGGAAATCTTCGCGACGCCCGGAGAAGCCCAGGGAGCGATAGCAGCGATCGAAGCTGTGATGAACGCAGGCGCCGCCGCCCAAGCGGTCGAAAACTGGTATCGGATGTGATGTGCCCTCGGTGGACGGATCGTCTGCGACTCGGTCGCGGGCACTGTTTAGACCCAAATCCAATTCTCGCGTACACGGTCATTCGGCCGTCAAAGCGGGCGGTCGCCCTGGTGCCGACGGCAGGGAAGCATTGCGAACTAGGGGGTACTTTGGCCGGGCATTTTGCAGTCGAAATACCCAGATGACATGCAGACACGCGCGCGTTCTTTTGCTTCTGCTATTTGCGCCGGTGTCATGCTTTTCTCAACCTCTACCCGTCTAAATGAGGCCATGGGGTCACCAATTGCGCTCGCGATATTGAACCACATGTGGGCTAAGACGAAGTCCTTCGGTACGCCCTGACCGCTCTTGTACATATCTCCAAGCTTGCTCTGTGACCAAGCATGGCTCTGTCTGGCAGCGACAGTATACCAACGGAGCGCCTCCAAATGGTCCTGCGGTACACCCATGCCCTTTTCATACATTTGTCCAAGAAAGGCCTGCGCCCTTGCATGGCCCTGGTCGGCGGCGGCTTCGTACCAACGCATTGCTTCCGTGTAGTCCTGGGACACACCAAAGCCCTGTTCGTAAATGTACCCAAGGTTGCACTGCGCCGCAGCATAGCCCTGCTCCGCCAGGGAGTGCCAGCTTTCCAGTGCGGTTCGGTAATCGCCCGCATTATAAGCAGTCAAGCTTGCGCTATAGTCCGGAATAGGCTCCTCAGCTTCAGAGGGCGCCGCCATCATCAGTTCTATAGCAAAAATCGCTATCGAAGAGCTCTTGCGCACAGTTTTCCCCACTTCCGCATGTTGATAACCCTAACAGCTAGTTGGGTGCGGTCAAACTGCAGTTGAGCCCTGCGCGTAGATCGGTGGAATTAGGTTTGCGTTTCAAATTGCAGAGCAGACATGCCCAAATTTCGGAGGCCATATATCCCCTCCACGGTAGACTGATGTCCGAAGTAGACCTAGCACGTGCCTTTGCGCTGGCAGTAGAGGCTTCATCAATCACAGCTCCGTTCCGCGGTTACATCGCGCGCTGCGTTCTGCGTCAAATTCCGCCTCTTGCTAAGGGACTGCCGTTCACGGCGACTGTTTCCAACTGGTCCTGCGGATATTAACCGGTGGTCATGCAGAGCAGGACGAAAGTGCCTTGATAAACGAGTTCGTCTTGCGACCCTCGAACGAGAGGCACTAGAAGGTCTTGCAAACAGGACATCGCATATGCTGACTGACGATGAACTGGACCAACTCGACACATTGCTGCTGTCCTTTCCAATGGAAGCGGACGGCATGCTACTCAGCGAATTTGACGGATTCTGTGCAGGCCTGATCGTGGGCCCCGAGATGGTCATGCCGGGGGAGTGGTTGCCCTGCGTGTGGGGGAACAGCCCTGAGCACCTTGAGGACGTCGAGGCCGCGATGGACCTCATCATGCGCCACTACAACGACGTGGCGCGTTCCCTGACCCCTCCTGCGATGGGATACGCCCCGCTCTATGACGAAGATACGCGGACCGGAGAAATCCTCTGGGAGTCCTGGTGTTGCGGCTTTGAACGCGCGATGCGGCTGCGCCCGGACACCTGGGAACGCATCGTTGAAAGCGGGGACGAAGAAGCGGCGGCCTCAGTCAACATGATGCTGGCGCTCTACAACATCGCCGAAAGTCAGAGCGATTTGCCCAAAGCCTCAGTCAAAGCGCTGACGGAAGAAGCCCCGGACCTGATCCCAAACCTTGTTCTGGCAATCAAGGGTTGGACCAAATCCGGGCGAAAAGCTGCCCCCTTTCCTGCTTGGGCTTCGGCAAATCGACCTCAAGCCCTCCAAAAAAGAACGAAAGTCGGGCGAAACGCCTCCTGCCCCTGCGGGTCCGGTCGCAAGTACAAGCGCTGCTGTGGCGCCAATTAGAGGGCGCTCAAAATAGGTGCCGCACCGTCCTACGTTGAAGCGGGCACAGAGTCTCTTGATGTAGTTTTGGGCCGAAGCGGACCTTCGTGTATGATGCAGTTAATGGCGGCTCCGAGCCCGAAGCGATCCAAACAATTATCAGTAAAGCCGGTTCTCTTCGTCATCCGTATGGATGACCTGAACGTCTTCGACTGTCTGCTCCCGATCAACTGTGCCGACAACCCATTCAGCGAGCGTGGGTGCCGTACCTCGTGATGGCCAATGGTCAGGATGCCAAAGCCTCGAGCGGATAAACGACTTCGAACAGTGCATGAAGACTTCTTCGACATCCACGACCATAGCAAGCAAAGGCTGCTTGTTGTTTATGGACAGGCGTTCGCTGATCTTCTGATCTTTCACAATGCGTGCTTTGCCGGCAACGCGAAGGGTATCGCCGTGACCCGGCACAACAAAGATGAGACCAACATTTGGGTCGGATAAAAGGTTCACAAAACCGTCAACGCGATGATTGCCAAGCCGATCCGGAATAATGAGCGTTTTATCGTCAAACACTTCGACAAAACCGACCGGATCACCCTTGGGTGATACATCAATCAATCCTTCTGATGCCTTGGTCGCGACAATCACGAACGGCGCGCATGAAATAAATTTCCTCGCAACAGCATTTATTCGATCAGTAACCTTTAGGTCAGTGTTGGAACCCTTGTACTCGGGGAGCAGTTCTCGAAGCCGTTCTATGTCCGTGATTTCTTCATCGACCTGCAACATGTTGTGTTCCCTGAATTGAATGCTTTCGAAGCTACAAGCGGGAGGGAAACCACGCAACTGCAACGGCGGTCTTGTCCTGTGTGGATGGCTCCTGCAAAGCAAGACATTTTTGAAGTGATCGGCCTTTTGTCAGAAGCGGTCTTGTGTC
>NZ_JBFNXX010000050.1:0-8512 GCF_040811725.1 Sulfitobacter sediminis | reverse complement strand
GGAGCCCGGGGGTCCCGGGCGTCATCGACACAGACAGTACCGCTCCACCGCGCTCAGAAGTCCAGTCAAACGTGCAGATAATCTTCTAAGCAGACCTTGGTGAAACCTGCAGCGAATGACGGCCAAGAGCCGAGGCTGTGTAAAAACTCTTGATGAGTTATGCTTTCGGCAAAGACCGGAGGTGAGCATGTCGGGCTACATTGAGGGAACTGATCGGGGACAGGTCACGCTGTTTCCGGAACGGCTGGAGGACTGGATCGGCGAGGACAATCCAGTCCGCGTCGTCGACCTTTTCGTGGACGAGATCGATCTTGCAGAGTTGGGCTTTGGTCGTATGGCTCCGGCTTCGACGGGTCGGCCTGGGTATCATCCATCGGTTCTGCTGAAGCTCTTCATCTATGGGTATCTGAATCGGGTCCCTTCCAGCCGTGCGCTGGAGCGGGAGGCCGGTCGCAATGTCGAGGTGATGTGGCTGACGGGCCGATTGGTCCCGGACCACAAGACGATTGCCGATTTCCGGCGCGACAACGGGCCAGCCATCCGAAAGACCTGTGCGCAGTTCGTCGAGCTCTGCCGCAGGATTGGCGTGTTGAAAGGCGAGTGCATTGCGATCGACGGCTCCAAATTCAAGGCAGTGAACAACCGTGATAAGAACTTCTCCAAGGGTAAGATCGCCAGCCGGATTGCACATCTCGAGGCGAGCATCGATCGCTATCTAAAGGAGATGGTGCGGATCGATCGGCATGAAGAGGGAGAGGCGCGGGCTGAGAAGATCGCCAACCTGGCGCAACGCACCGGCCGCATCCGGCAGGCGATCCAAAGCCTGCAGGACATGGAACAGGTGTTGAGGCATGCCCCCGACAGCCAGATTTCCCTGACTGACCCGGACGCCCGTTCCATGGCGACCAGCGCCAGGGGGAGTGGCTTTGTAGGCTATAACGCGCAGGTCGCGGCGGACACTGAGACCCATCTGATCGTGACATATGACGTTATCAATGCAGGACATGACCGCGAGCAACTGTCGCCGATGGCAAAGGGAGCGAAGGCTGCGCTCGGTCGTGACGAGATAAGCGTGGTCGCCGACAAGGGCTACTTTAGCGGCCGGGAGATACTGGCCTGTCACGAGGATGGGATCACCACGACCCTTCCTCGGCCAGAGACCTCGGGCAACCGGAAGAAAGACATGTATGTGAAGGCAGACTTCGCCTATGACGCAGATGCGGATGTCTACCGGTGCCCGGCAGGCGAGACGCTGGCATATCGATACACCACTGAGGAAGCAGGTCTGGTCTTGCGGCGCTACTGGGCCAGTGTCTGTCAGACCTGCCCGGTCAAGGCGCGCTGCACCACAGGGAAAGAGCGCCGGATCACCCGATGGGAGCACGAGCATCTGGTCGAGGCGATGCACGATCGCATGAGCCGCGATCCCGCCCTTATGGGTCTGCGCCGCTCGACCGTCGAACACCCGTTCGGCACCATCAAGGCCTGGATGGGCGCAACGCACTTCCGAATGCGCAGGCTCGGAAACGTCCGCACCGAGATGGCATTCCACGTGCTCGCATATAACATCAAGCGCTTGATCGCCCTGATCGGGGTACGGGGACTTTTGGCCGCCATTCCAGCCTAAAGAGAGGCGCTTGGCCTAGATCGCCCGCCCATAAGCACAGCAGCCTCCCCTATCCGCGTCCCTCCAGCCCAAGGAGCGCCAAAGTCGCCAAGAAACCGAGCCAGCCGGTAAAGACTGGCACTACGTCCTCCGCAAACAGAAATCAGGCGAGTTTCCACACAGCCTCAGCCCTTTGCGGACACTTGTCTGACTTTCGAAATATGAGGCCGGGCGTTCGGGTGTCGGGGAAATAAAATCGACCGCAAAAAACTGGACTGTTCAAGGTCAATTTTGGTGGCTCATGTGCGAGAGCACCTTTTTGGGTGTTCGCAAAATGCGCGGACATGGTCATCTTCGTTCGTCCCGTCAGAGCCAGTTTCGTACTTTTTGCCACTAGACTCCGGACTACTGACCGCAGGCCTCATCGCTTGAAGCCAAGTCCTTGATGCCAATTTCGTCAAGAAAGTCCACCAGATCGCTTCCGGCCAACGACAGATAGGCTGCCCGGTTCAAATAGTTCTCGTCTTCTTCACCCCAGGTGTTTACCCCTACGACGCGTCCACACATGTCCACGAGCGGACCACCACTGTTTCCGTGCGAAATGAGAGCGGTGTGAACGATCACCGGTATGCCGCTCGAACGCCTCTGAACAACACTCACTTCGCCAGTGGTAAAGACCATGTCGGGCGCAACTGTGAGGTCTCCTTCAAGGAGACGCCTGCGTTTCGGGTCGTTCTTTGTAATGAACGCGGGATAGCCGGCGGAAATGACTTGAGCCAGATCGTTTACTTTCGAAGCCACGATCATCGGGTCCACAGGCAATTCTTCATCAAACGAAAGCAGCGCGTAGTCTCTGCTGTTCGCAGTCTCTCCGTATGGTTCGCCGGATTTCGCGACAAGTTTAGCCGAGTAGCCTTTTCCAAGCGCCGCGTTAATGACCCATAGATCAGAGAGGTCGCTTCCCTCGATGACATGGCGATTCGTGACCAGGAGCCTTCGATTTATGAAGAACCCGGTCCCCATGCCGTCGGAAGTCAGAACAAGGGCGGCAGAACGCTGCAATTGGGCCGCGACTGCCTGCTGGTTGCCCCCAGCGTATGAGGCCAAGGCGGTGAGAGACCGGTTCCCCAGAAGCATCCCTGAGCGCATCTGCCATTCCCGAACCGAAATCGCCGCCTGCCCATTGGCGTCTCCCAGTTCGTACCCAACCAACATTTCCTGTCCGGGAAGCGCCTCAACCAAACGAAGCTTGGCGTGAACGAATTCGCCATCCAAGTCGAGGACGCGCAACGTGTATCCACGGTCCACATTTAGCGTTCCAGGCGACGCGAGCTCCACGACCTGATGACCAGCCTCGTCCAGGTCGCAGATAAAATCACGAACCGGCATTGGATCATCGCCACCAAGTATGTCGATGTCATGATCGGAAGAGGTGCGGTCGACGCGAGAAACGGCATCATCGCAAACGGCATGCAGCAATTCAGCCGAACGCGCCAGAGCTGACCGTCGATATAGTTCAAACGTAGCTAGTGTGGTGGACATTTCCGTGAATTTCCCGGCGTCTGCAACAAGCAACGCCGCATTTTCTCGCGTTGGCGCCATCTTAGCGATTTCCGCTTCATAGATCGGGTGATGCTCTTCTAAGATGATTTCCTGCCGCTCGGCGGCAACGCGCCTTAACATGCTAGCGTGGTTACTTGCGCCGACAGCTTCAAACCTACTTGCCTGCGCCTCGCCCAACTCAATTGCTGAGAGATTTCGCAGTGGGTCGCCGGTCAATCCCATTATTTTGCTCTTCGCAGTCGATGCCAGGCCACCCAGGATCTCTTGGCGCCGGCTCATGGCTGCCGGAAGATAGGATTGAAGACCCACAATGGTGGCCTGATGGACCCTGATCAATTCGGCCGCGCGGTCGACTTCGGAAATTGAAGGCCAATCTTCCGATAAAGCCTCGAGTTCGCGCTGAAAATTGCCGAATTCTTCGGTGGCCACGCGACTTGCGGCTTGAGTTCCTGCGGCAATGATTGCTTCCGAGGCGCGTTGGCTCGCGCGTGTGTCGCCAAATAGTTCGGCCTCTTTTTGTGACCTCGAAACTATTTCGAAAGTATGTTCCCATCCGCGTGGCTGAGCGGACGTTGCAAAATCCGAAATGCGTCCAATTGAAACGTCAACAAGCTGGTCGTAGATCTCATTGGCTCTTGCCACCGCAGCGGATTTGTACGAGCCCCGGACATCCTCTGCCGTCACCTTCAACAATGCATCAAGGTCTTCGTACGCGACAACGGCTTTTTCGGCTCCGGCGAAGGTCTCTGGGAGAGCATTCAGATCGCGAACGTAACGCTGAAGGCCTTCACTAGCGATTTCCCTGCCACGATCCCGGAACGCGGTCTCGTACCTTTCCAAAGCTTCTATGTTTGGTGCTTCTCCGACGGTTGCGAGGATCGTGCTGCGCCTATGTGCGATCATTCGCAGGCCGTTCAAATCCGTGGGAACGTCCTGAAGCGCGTCGATTTCACGTTCGACAAGTGCCACGCGGATAGCCTCGTATCTCTTGTTTGCATCACGGGCGATTGTCTCCAGTCTTGCGCGATCTAGGGCGATCGTATGGACCTCCGCTTCTGCTGCAATTCCCCCGAGAACCGAAAGGCTACCCGGGTCGACGGGCAAGTTAGCAATCGTCGAGGCGGCCAGATCAAGGGCAATCTGCGACCTCCGGGCGCCAACCCTTTGCAGAAAGTCATTTTGCTCGCTTGGCCAGAGCCCCGAAGTCATCTCGGAACTGTCCGTCGAGAGAGCGGCAACTCGGGCGAGTCCATCGGGCGAGACAGGGATACTCTCGAGGTCTTCCAACTGTTGCCTAAGCCAAGACCGGATTTCTCTTCTTTCTTCCACTTTCCGCTTAAGCGCTTGCGGATCCATCCGGTGCGGCATGTTCATAAACCCCGTACGAAAAACTGCGTTGTAAGGCGGCGTTCGCCGAAGTTCGCGCGGGCAACGCATATAAATATTCTGAAAGATCCGGGCTCGCTCCGCGGCTCCGGCTTCGTCGAAACGCCGTCCGAAAATTGGCACGAAATCTTCATCGCTGAACAAGTTCGCCGTCACGTCTTCCAGTTCACCGGCGTTGATGGCGAGAAAATCTGCCTGCGGATATTCGGTGTATAGTCGTTGCACCCAACTCGACAGGACGTCGCACTGTGCGCCCACCGAGGTTGCATCCGTGAACAACCGACCTTTAGCCGCTTCAGGCCGGGTAGGTTCGGATTCCGAGTTAGCACGACCTCCATGCCGAGAGTTCGGCTCGTTGGGTTGCTGCGAGGCGGTGTCATTACTCACGGTCCCCGGCACAAGTGCGTCTCGGTATGCGTCGGCAATACGCCTGTCCGTGATTCTCGTCGAAACCCGGGGAGCAGCGGTGTTCGCAGACTGTATCGAACCCTGGTAAACACGACGTTGTGCAATATAGCCCCTGATTGCGATATTTCTGACGACCGTGCAGGAGTTGGTCAGGATCCCCGGAAGCTCGTACAGAAACGCATTCAACTCTGGCTGCTCGCCGGCAAACACGGAGTCAGAGCGAATTCGGAGATTGACGTTTACTTGAATTCGGCACCAGCCCTTCTTCGGCACCTGAACGAATGCAGCAAGATTGTCGCTGCGAAAGGCAAGGAATTCGTCCGCCCCCGGAGTTTCAAACTCGTCAGAGCCGAAGGCGAATGATGGGCCCATGAAGGAACATAGAAAAACCGCTGCAAGTGCCGCCCTCAAAAACTCACCTACCATCATCGAATTCTCCAAAATAGATCGACGCGCGGACAGTTTGAGCCATTTGAAGGACTATTCAGAGGCGTCGACTTGCACTCAGTCTCCCGAGGTAACGGCCCGCCAAGCCATCAATTAAGCCTCGCACTTTCCGCCCGGTATTCAACGACTAAAAATTAACAAATTAGCGCGAATTTACCAAGGCGGCTGATGGTATGGCCCCATAATCGGAATGTGCCCCGGCTCCTATTTCGCTCGCGGCTCCTGACGCGGGTGGATAATGCGGGAGGCGAATGGCCGACATTGGCTTGGAAAAAAGCGAAACAAAGTAGTCGGCAGGCAGGCCCAGGTCTTCCGCCATCACGCTTAGCAACGCCTTCGCCTGAGCTTGGCAGGCGTCAAAATACTCGAGCATCGTTTCGGCGAACCCGGGAACGTCGGGCCGACGGTTCACGCCTCGAAACGCTTCATTCGCGAGTATTGCAGAGTCGTCAACTGCAAGATCGTACCCGATGTTGAAGGTCTCTTTGGTATCCAATTCAGGTCGCGTTTCGCTGAGCGACTCGTTGCCTGGCTTGATCGACTACTTAGTGGGTTGGCACTGGCCCTGCCTACGCATTTCCAATGTGCAGATTATTGTGGGCTCGGAGGGAGCAGGTTCAGCGCTTATTGCTGCCGCGGCCTCACGTATCGCCGCGTCCGAATCCGCTTTTTCGCGAACTCTTTGGCCGACCTCCTGTACTATTTCCTCGGTTTCCTCGAATCCAGCCTCGTTGCCCAGGGTGCGCACAAGTTGCTCCGCGGATTGAATTGCATACTCGGTTGAAGCTGCCCGTCCCTCACGCTCCGCTTTGGCAGCCGCCGCCTCGGGATCGACATAAAACGCATTTGTCTCGGACGGTTGGACTTGCGTCGTCGTGGTCGAAGTCGGTGGCGTGTAGTTTGCGATTGCTTCTTCGCGAGCTTGACGGCGGGCCTCTTCGCGGGACTCAGCAGTTGAGGTGTTCCCCTGTCTCTCGACGGTGCCAATTCCGGTGCCGGTCGCCGAGGCTGTCGTTTCACCGTACGTCGTCTGGCGCTGACGCGTTCTGGTGACGACAGTGGTGTTTTCCGTTGTGCCAGCCTCCGGCGCAGGTCCTTCTGTCGTCTCCGTTGCACCGCCTTTGATCGCGGGAAGCGAAGCCGCTTTTCCTGCTGCCTCGCTTTCAGTAACCGACTGCTGTGATGCCGCGGACGCTGTCGCCACGGTGCCTGCCTGTTCGCCTGTCTCTAGAGCTGGCTGGTTTCCCTGCAGGACAGTCGCTTGCTCAATAGCATTCGAAACTGCCTGATTGGGGTCGGCTGATTCCGGGGCAGGCAGGAGATTCGCTTCTGCATTGGCTGCACTGTTCCCGCCGCCAAATTCAAAGACCGGAAGACCCGTGGTCGTAGCAACTCCGTTCTGTAACGCGTTTGGATTCGGTAGCGAAAACCCTCCCGGCAGGCTCTCAAGAAGACCGGGCGGTATGGAGCCCGGCTTGATTGCGCCAGGTGGCAGATTTGCGCCCTGTAGCGCGCTTGCCGCCGCCGCGACACTTGCTGCCGATTGGCTGCTTAGATCGAAGTTAGGCATCTGTCCCACCGGTAGTGGAACCCCAGCCGAGCCAGGTGGCGTGGCTAAGGGAACTTGCCCGGCGCCCAGTGATAAGACGCTTGCGGCATTTGCAGCCGACTGCGCCGTTGAATTGCCGCCAGATTGCATGATTGCCAAGGCGGCAGCGGTCGCAGTAACCCCGGCTGCACCGCCGTTCAGGAGCAGCGACTTCTGTACCGGGGTCAACTGACCGGTGCCTGCGAACCCATTTGCAACCTGCCAATTTAATATGGCCGCGCGCGTTCGCTTTCCGGGAATCCCGTCTACCGGTCCTGCGTCATAACCCGTGCGATTCAGAGCGGCCTGAATTTGCATGGCTTCGGTCTGCTGAGATGCGCCGGTGCTGGCCGCCTGAGGCGTTTTTGCTTGGTTCAAAGCCTGTCCGACAATGCCGGTAACAAGTCCCTGAACGACGTCTGAGCTTTGGCCGTATCCCGGTCCAGCACCTGCAATAAGAACCGCAATAAAAGGACCCAGGACAATATTCTTGTATAACATGGTGCGTTCCCCCGCGCGGGAATATACCATGAATCCTTCGTTTTTTGAATTCCGCTGTGATTCTGCCGCGGACCAATGGCCGCTTCTCTAATCGGGCGTTTGGGTCAAGTTCATTTCATCGCTTCATTTCCGTCAGTTTGGATCATTGTCTCTCATCCGGGTCACGCTTCTCTTCGCAGTCATTGTTGGCCCGGTTCGATTGGACCGCTGCATGCATGTGTCGGATCGGTCGCGGAGCGCCCAGCTTCGTCTCGCGCTTCGAGTGGCGCAGCAGCCATTTTCGGCGTCATCCGCAGACCTCGTCCGGTGAGGGACGATCCCGTCATTGATTGTCGAAGGTTCAGTTCATACGGCGCCCTCCAACGGTCTCTGACGGAACTCGGTGTTGTCTGCCCACATGCGGTGCATGACGACAGCAAGCTTGCGGGCAACGGCGACGACGGCTCTGCGGCGGCCTTTCCGGCGCATGAGCCGAAGACCCCAGCTCTTGATTTCAGAGCTGGCGACGGATCGCATCATCATCGCGTTCGCCGCTGCGTAGAGCGCGGATCGAACGTCGGCGTCACCTGCTTTCGAGATACGGCCAGGGTTGTCCATCTCCCCTGACTGGTAGCGCCTCGGTGTCAGGCCAAAGTGCGCGGCGACGGTCCTTGAACTGGTGAAGCGTTTGGGATCATCCACTGCCGCCTTGAAAGTCAGGGCAGCAATCGGCCCCACGCCGGGGATCGCCATGAAGCGCAGACAGGTCTCATCATGGTTGGCAGCTTGCTTGACGCGTCTATCCAGTTACCGGTACGTGGCAAAGAGCACCGCGCGGGCGTCCAACAGCGGCAGCAAGGCATGTGACAGGTCTGGGTCTGCTTCGATGATGGGACGCACCCTCTCATCAAAGGACGCCTGATCGACACGAGATGGCAGGCGCAACCCAAAGACCCTGAACAGCCCGCGTATCTCGTTCGCCAGATCAATGCATTTTCGCTGAACTGCCTTTCGACTGCTCAGTAACGCACGGA